>DATCJI010000212.1:0-7426 GCA_036562835.1 Xanthobacteraceae bacterium
ACTGATTACGGACCGAGGACCGCCCATGACGCCGTACGATATCGATCTCGACCGCAACCCCGCGAACTTCCAGCCGCTCACCCCGCTCACCTTGCTCGAGCGTGCGGCCTCGGTGTTCCCGCGGCAGACCGCCATCATCCACGGCGCGCTGCGGCGCAGCTACGCGGAGTTCTACGCCCGCGCACGCCGGCTCGGCTCGGCGCTGGCGAAACGCGGCATCGGCCGGGGCGATACGGTCTCCGCGCTCCTCGCCAACACGCCCGCCATGCTCGAATGTCATTACGGAGTGCCCATGGCGGCCGCCGTGCTCAACACCATCAATACGCGCCTTGATGCCGCACTGATCGCATTTCAGCTCGATCACGGTGAAGCGAAAGCGCTGATCGTCGACCGCGAATACGCGAAGCTTGCCAAAGGGGCGCTCGCGCTCGCCAGGCAAAAGCCGCTGGTCGTGAGCTATGACGATCCGGAGTTTTCAGGGCCGGGCGAGCGGTTAGGCGACATCGATTATGAGCAGCTCCTCGCAGGCGGAGATGCGGATTTCGCCTGGCGCATGCCGCAGGACGAATGGGAGGCCATCTCGCTCAATTACACCTCGGGGACGACGGGCGATCCCAAAGGCGTCGTCTATCACCACCGCGGCGCCTACCTTCTCGCCATCGGCAATGTCCTCACCGGCAGCATGGGAAAGCACTGCGTGTATCTCTGGACCCTGCCCATGTTTCACTGCAATGGCTGGTGCTTTCCGTGGACGCTCTCCGTGGTGGCGGGCACGCATGTCTGCCTGCGCCAAGTGCGCGCGCGCGCCATGTACGACGCCATCGCCGACCATAAGGTGACGCATCTGTGCGGGGCGCCCATCGTCATGGCCACGCTGCTGAATGCGTCGCCGCAGGAAAAGCGCCCCCTCGATCATGAGGTCGAGTTCTTCACGGCGGCCGCGCCGCCGCCCGAGGCGGTGCTCGCGGCCATGAAGGGCGCGGGGTTCAACGTCACCCATCTGTACGGGCTCACGGAAACCTACGGGCCCGCAGCCGTCAACGAGTGGCAGGCCGCGTGGGATGCCCTTCCGCCGGCCGAGCAGGCGGCCATGAAGGCGCGGCAGGGCGTCCGCTACGTTCCCCTCGAGGGGCTCGACATCATTGATCCGGACACGATGACGCCGGTGCCGCGCACCGGCACGAGCATCGGCGAGGCGATGTTCCGCGGCAACGTGGTGATGAAGGGCTACCTAAAAAACAAGAAGGCGACGGACGAGGCGTTTGCCGGCGGCTGGTTCCATTCCGGCGATCTCGGGGTCATGCATCCAGACGGATACATCCAGCTCAAGGACCGCTCGAAGGACATCATCATTTCGGGGGGCGAGAATATTTCCTCAATCGAGGTCGAGGACGCCCTCTACAAGCATCCCGCCGTGGCGGCGGCAGCGGTGGTGGCGAAACCCGACGAGAAATGGGGCGAGACGCCGTGCGCGTTTGTCGAGATCAAGCCGGGACAAAGCGTCACCTCCGACGACATCATCGCCTGGTGCCGCCAGAACCTCGCCACCTACAAATGCCCGCGCTACGTCGTCTTCACCGATCTGCCGAAGACGTCGACGGGAAAGATCCAGAAATTCAAGCTGCGCGAGATGGCCAAGACGATGTGACTGCGTATCGTTTCCGCAATGCAACCTGCTGGACGCCACTTAACCCTTCGCATTTTCCGATACAAATTGTCGCACGTGCTCGCAGCAGATTGACTCGCATTGAACCGAGCATACGGTTTTTACCACTAATATGGATTGGAAACGTCAGGCGAAAGCTCTTTCAGGGAGGAAGTGAGTACATGAAGAAGATCGCCATCGCAGTTGCGCTTGCGTTCGGGCTGGGTGCGCTCGGCTTTGTCACCTCGGCGGACGCGGCAAAAGTGAGCAACGCACGCTACGCAGCCTGCTGGAAGCAGGTGATGAAGCAGCGCGCCTATGCTCCGGGCGCAATCACGCTCGTCGACCGCTGCGCTCGCGGTATGATGTGGTAAGCTGCGCCGACGGGACGGCTCCAGGATAAGGATAAGTCCGAGAGCGGCGGATCCCATCGGTTTGCTCAGGAGCGAAGTCGCATGGCGATTTCGCTCCTTTTTTGCGATTTGGCGCCTCGTGGGCGGGTCAGCGGCCGGCGGCGTAGCCCTGCATGCCGCGCGGATTGGCGGCAGCCCGGCGACGCTCGCCGTCGCGCGCGGCGGCGGTAAGCCGGCCTTCACTCCAGTCCGCATCCACTTCGATGAAGTGTCCGCGGCGCTCGAGCTCGGCAACGGTGCTGCCGGGCAGACGCCGCTCCACGACCAGGACGCCCGGGCGCGCCGTGCGCGGCCAGAACGAGATCGGAAAATGCTCGGAATGCCATGCCGGAGCATCGATTGCCTCCTGCAGATTCATGCCCGCATGCACATGGCGCATGAATAATTGCGTGCTCCACTGATCCTGCTGGTCGCCCCCCGGCGACCCCCATGCGAGGTAAGGCTCGCCGTCGCGCAGGCCGAGCGTGGGCGAGAGCGTCGTGCGCGGGCGCTTTCCGGGCGCCAACGACGCCGGATGCCCCTTCTCCAGCCAGAACATCTGGGCGCGCGTGCCCAGGCAAAAGCCGAGCTCGGGGATCACCGGAGAGGACTGCAGCCAGCCCCCCGAAGGCGTTGACGAAACCATGTTGCCCGCGCAGTCGACGATGTCGAAATGCACGGTGTCGCCTACCATCTCGCCCATGCGGCCGACCGTCGGCTCGCCCGCGCCCATTGCGGCGCCTGCCGCGCGGCGGGCCTCATGACTGCCCACCTTCACGTCTCCGCCGAAGCCCGCAATGGAGCCCGGGCGCAATTCGCGCGAGGCTTTGTTGGTGACCAGCTTGCGCCGCTCGTCATTGTAGGAATCGGCAAGGAGCGCGCCCATCGGCACATCGACGAAATCCGGATCGCCGTAGAATTTCTCCCGGTCCGCATAGGCCAGCTTCGAGCATTCGACGAGGAGGTGCACGAAATCCGCGCCGGTGGGCGCGAGGCCGTTGAGATCGAAGCCCTTGAGCAAGGCGAGCTGCTGTAACATGACCGGCCCTTGCGACCACGGTCCCGCTTTACACACCGTGTAGCGTCCGTACTCGTACCGAAGCGGCGCCTCGATGCGGACCTGCCAGCGCGCCATGTCCTCTCCGGTGAGCACGCCCGTGTGCGGCTCGCCGCTCGTGTCCATCACCTTCTGCGTGCGGCAAAAGCGGTCGATGGCTTCCGCGACAAACCCCTGCGACCAGCACTTGCGCGCACGCTCGATCTGCGAGGTGCGCTCCGTGCCCCCGGACGCTGCTTCGCGCAGCACGCGCGCATAGGTCTCGGCAAGCGTTGGATTGGCAAACAGCGAGCCGGGCGCCGGCACCTCGCCGCCCGGCAGGTACACGGCCGCCGACGTCGGCCAATAGTTGCGAAACAGCTCCGCGACGGAGGCGATCGTGGCGCTTGCGCGCTCTACCAGCGGATAGCCGCCGCGCGCATAGGAGAGCGCGGGAGCAAGCACCTCATCGAGCCGCATCGTCCCGTAGTCGCGCAGCAGCACCATCCATGTGTCGAACATTCCGGGCACACAGGCCGCGAGCAGGCCCGTGCCCGGGACCATGTCGAGGCCGAGCCCGCGGTAATGCGCAATCGTGGCTTTGGCCGGAGCGGGGCCCTGCCCGCACAGCACCTCGACCTTGTGATGACGCGCGTCGCAGAGGATGACCGGCACGTCGCCGCCAGGTCCGTTGAGATGCGGCTCGACAACCTGCAGCGTGAAGGCGGTGGCAACCGCCGCATCGAACGCATTGCCGCCCTTTTCCAGCATCGCCATGCCGACCGCAGTGGCGATCCAGTGCGTCGAGGCGACGACCCCGAAAGTGCCGTCGATCTCCGGGCGCGTGGTGAACGGATTGGGGTTGATGTTCTTCACCATCTTGCTGCTTTCGGCGCGATGTAATGTTAGCGCGCTCGCCTCTCACATGTCATGCCCGCGAAAAAAATGCGTTGCATTACTCGTCGAGCGGGGATTTGCGGCCGGTTCCGAGACCGCGCATGAATCCGTGCCGAATGAGCGGCGGATCGCGCACGGTCTGGCCATTGCCCGGCTGCGCATCAATCTTCACACCAAGGAGAGCGGGCCCGTTGCGATCGAACGGCCGCGCGATCAGCTCCTCGAAATGCGCCTCGTCGCGCACCCAGTGGCTGTTGCGGATGCCGGCGCCGCGCGCAATGGCGACAATATCGGCCGCGCTCGCGGTCGCGGTCGCCTGCTTCCCGGTGATCTGATAAATGCCGTTATCCATGATGATGAGCGTTAGATTGCGCGGCGCCAGCATGCCGATCGTGGCAAGGCAGCCGAGCGCCATCAGGATCGAGCCGTCACCTTCGAGCGCAATCACCCCGCGCTCGGGCTGCGCCAGCGCCACCCCGAGCGCGATCGGGCATGCCAGTCCCATGCTGCCGAGCATGTAGAAGTTCTGCGCCCGGTGGCCGGCGGCATAGAGATCGAAATTGGTATTGCCGATCCCGGCAATCACCGCTTCCTCGCGCGCCAGCTTCGCAACGAGCCGCTTCGTCAGATGCGCGCGGTTGAGCACCTTGACGTTGGGGGCATCCACAGTGGGTGGGAGCATGGAGATTTACTTGAGCTTCACCGCGGCGAGCGGATTGCCGCCTGTCAGAAGAGGCGAGAGAATGAACGCAACGGGACTTTGCGTGGTGAATGCCTGCTTGATGGACTTGTCGAGAATGAAGGGCAGCGTTCTTTCCTCGGTCAGCGTGTGATGCTCGACCGCAACCGCATCGAGCACGGGACGCGTGGTGCGGCTCACCGTGACCTGCCCGATGTTGAACTCGCCGAGCGTGCCACGCTCCGATACCGCGATGAGCGCGGGAATGCGGTAGGGCACGATGAGCGAAGCGAGCGCATTGGCAATGAGCGCAAAGCCGCTCGTCTGCATGAGCGCGACCCCGCGCATGCCGCCCATGTAGGCGCCAGCGAGGATGCCGAGCGCCTCGTCCTCGCGCGTCGCGCCGACAGAAACGAAATAATTGTCGCTTGCGGCCGCCGAGATGAGCGGGGTGAGCACATTGTCGGGCACATAGGTGACAAGCCGCACCTCGTTGCCCTTGAGCGCAGTGACGAATGCCTCTGCCCAGCTCGCTTTTCCCTCTGTCATGGCCAGGAGCTTCGCGCATCTTCGCACCCGTTGCAAAGCGAGTGCATCATGTCACTATTGTGCCTGCCGTAGGATGGGTTGAGCGGAAGCGAAACCCATCAACGCTGAAACACATACTCGTCTTTTCATCGATTGACACGGCTTGGAATCTATCGTGAAGACTGGGGTAGCGATCTCAGCGACGACCCAGGATTATTCGGCGAGAGACGCTGATGGGTTTCGCTGGCGCTCAACCGATTCAACGAAGTTTATCGGAGAATGAGGTGATGGGTTTTGCTGGCGCTCAACCCATCCTACGAGTTTCATAATGCGCGATGGGCCCGGACGCTGGCAGGATGCGCTTTACGAGCTCCTTCGCCACAAAGGCATTACCCAATTCGCCTACGTGCCCGATGCGGGTCACAGCATCCTCATCGACCGCGCGCTCGCCGACAAGGACGTGCATGCGATCCCGCTCACCACGGAGGAGGAAGGAGTGGCGCTCATTGCGGGCGCCGATCTCGGCGGGGCGCACGCGGTGCTGCTCATGCAGTCGAGCGGAGTGGGCAACTGCATCAACATGCTGTCGCTCATCAAGGCCGGCCGTTTTCCGTTCCTCACCTTCGTGAGCATGCGGGGCGATTTCGGGGAAGGAAATCCGTGGCAGTTCGGGATGGGCCAGGCCACCGCGCCGGTGCTGGAGGCGATGGGCGTCATTTGCCTGCGCATCGAGCATGCGCAGGATGTGCTTTCGACTGCGAGCGCCGCCCTGACCATGGCGTTCAAGAGCGGCCAGGCGGTCGCGGTGCTGCTGTCGCAAAAACTCATTGGCGCAAAACCGTTCTGAGGCGATTGCATTGAAGGCGCAGATCACTCGCGGAGCAGGGTTTGTGCTCGATCGCGCCGAGGCGGTACCGGCGCTCATCGGCCGGCACGAGGATTTTTTGATCATTGCGGGGCTCGGCGGCACCGCAAGCGATGTCGCGGCGATCACCGGCGACGCAGCCAGCGTCTACTCGCTGGGAGGCGCCATGGGGGCCGCATGCATGATGGGGCTCGGGCTTGCGCTCGCGCGACCCAAGGAGCGCGTGCTTGTGGTCACCGGCGACGGCGAGCTTCTGATGAATGTCGGCGCGCTCGCCACGATCGCGGTGCGCGACCCGGCAAATCTCGCCATCCTGTGCGTCGACAACGGGCACTATGGCGAGACCGGACGGCAGAAGAGCCATACCAGCCTGGGCACCGATCTGGAAAAGATCGCCATCGGCTGCGGCATCAGGCAGACGCGCACGGTTTCCAGCAACGCGGAGCTCGCCGAAGGCGCGCGGCTCCTGCGGGCGGGAAACGGCACGCGTTTTATCGTGCTGCGCGTCGCTGCGGGAGAGCCGCCGCCGGGCAAGCGCAATTTTGATGGCTCGCTCATGCGCGACCGCTTCCGCGCAGCCTTGGCGCGAACGCAATGAGACCGCTCCAACGCGAGCGTCCGCGCATCGGCGCAACTGCGCAGCTCGTCGAATTTGTAGCCCGGCTTAAATACGACGGGCTTTCCGATGCGGTGCGGCACCACGCGCGCCGGCATCTCGTCGATACCGCAGGCGTGATGATTGCGGGCGCGCAAGGCGAGCTCGCCGGCAAGGCGCAGCGAGTGCTTGCAGCGGGACGCTCGGGAGGAGAGGTGCCGGTGCCCGGATGCGCAAACCGCGCGGTTTTGCTCGACGCAGCTGGGCGGAACGGCCGCGCACGGTATCGAATTCGACGATGGCTTCCGCCGGGGATCGGTGCATCCCGGATGTGTGGTGTTGCCCGCAGCACTCGCCGCCGCGTATGCGGAGCGCGCAAGCGGAGCTGCACTGATCGAGGCGATTGTCGCGGGGTACGAAACGGTGATCGCAGTGGGGGCGGCGGTTCATCCCGATCTGCGTCGCCGCGGTTTTCATCCCACTGGCGTCGTCGGCGTGTTCGGCGCGGGAATGGCTGCCGGCAAACTTTACGGCCTTTCCTCGGCCGCGCTGGGTCACGCATTGGGCATGGCGGCATCGGGCGCGGCGGGCCTGTTCGCGTTCGTCAATGGGGGGGCGGATATCAAACGGCTGCACGCCGGTCACGCCGCGCGCGAAGGCCTGTTGGCCGCCCTCCTCGCACGCGAAGGGGTTTTGGGGCCGCCCGACGTGTTGGAAGCGCATGAGGGTTTCATGCACGCTTTCCTGGGGCACACCGGCGCGCCGCTCGCGCTTCCACCCCTGCTGCCC
>DATCJI010000238.1:0-3513 GCA_036562835.1 Xanthobacteraceae bacterium
ACGTTGGCGGGGCAGATGGAATACAACTACTTTCCCGTCACGCTGGCGCAGATGGGGGCGACAATCCGCTTCCACGATATCGCCGAGGGACAGTTCGCGATTGGTGACATGCGCGTCACCACGCAATATCTCAATCACCCTGCTCTCACGCTGGGCTATCGCCTGGAGTCCGGAGGCAACGCGGTTGTGTATTCCGCGGATCACGAACCGCATGCCCCCAACCCTGCGGCGAGAGCCGAGGGTGAGCCGCCGAGGCATAAAGAGGACCAGCGTCACATTGTTTTCCTTGCGGACGCGGACCTCGTCATTCACGATTCTCAGTACACGATTGCGGAATATCCGCAGAAGATTGGCTGGGGCCACACGCCCGCGGAATGGGCGGTGGACTATGCGGTCGCCGCGCGCGCCAAGCGACTGGCTCTCACGCATCATGATCCGCTGCGCGACGACGATGCGCTCGATCGCCTCGTAGAGATGTGTCGGCAAAGGGCCAGCGCTGCCGGCAGCGGGCTCGAGATTTTTGCCGCGGCCGAAGGGCAGGAACTGCGGTTCGTCGAACACGACGCCAAAACGCCGGCGGCGGCAAGCGCGTCACAGCCGATGAGGAAGGTTGGTCCGCATACCATTCTTGTTGCCGATGATGATCCTACGATCGTGCGTCTGCTCACGCTCGCCCTCGAGCAGGACGGATTCCGCATCGTGACCGCAAGTGACGGCGAGGCCGCGCTGCGTCTTGCGCGGCTCGAGCACCCGGACTTGATCCTGCTCGATTGGCAGATGCCCCGCGCGGACGGGATGGAAGTCACACGCCGGCTCCGCAACGACACCGATCCTGCACTTCGCGACGTGCCGCTCGTGCTGATCACGGCGCAGTCCGGACCCGAGAACACGGCCGCCGGATTTGCGGCCGGGGTAACCGACTATCTGACGAAACCGTTCCGGCCCGCGCATGTTCGGGCCCGCGTTCAAGCGTGGCTGCTGCGCCGCCCGGATCGAGCATGATCCCGAAAAGTGGAAACCGGTTTTCGGAAAAGATCATGTTCCAGCAGGTAGTAGAGGATAGCGATTCGAAGAATAGCTATCCTGCTCTAAGGCTCCGGGCGATACATGAACGACAGCAGCCATGATTCAATCGCGCCATCAAGAGGAGCTGGCCTCAAAGAACGGCTGCTGTCGTCGCTCGAAGCGTTGAGCCGGACGTTGGGCTGCTTGATTGCGATCGTTGGTCTGGCGGTACTCCTCGTATGAAGTTGGAAACCAGCACTCTTCAGGACATTTGCGACCAGATCGCCGAGATCGAGGCGGTAGTCACGATCTTTGGCAAAGGCGGCAGGATCATTGCCTCCTCCAAGCAATCGCGCATCGGCAGCTTTCATGAGGGGGCCGCCAGGATCATGGCCGGCGAACTCGATACATTCACAGTGACCGCCGAGGAAGCGGCACGCTCCTCGACCATGCTCGAAGGTTGCACGTCGGCCATCGATTTCGATGGCGAGCGCCTGTTCTGTGTTGCCGTCGCGGCGCCATTGGACGCGGCGCGTAGATACATTCGGATCGCGCGTCACTGGCTGCTGTCGCATGTTAGAGCAGTCAAGGCACAAGCCGCGTATGATGTCGCACTCACCGACATCAAGCGACATGAGGCCGAGTTGCAGGCCACCAATCAACGCTTCCGTGATGTGGCTGAGGTTGCGGGGGACTGGATCTACGAAATGGACGAAAATTTGCGCTTCACTTTCATATCGGATCGCTTCTTCGAGATATTCCCAGTTTCTCGCGACACGGTCATGGGCAAGACGCGGCAAGAATTCGCCGGCAAGAGCCTGGAAGCACCACATTGGCAGGAGCACTATCGGGATCTCAATGCGCGCAAGCCGTTCCGCAAGTTTGAGTACGATGTGAGGCTGCCCAACAAAGAGCTCCACTTTCTCCAAATTAGCGGTAAGCCGGTGTTTGCTTTGGATGGAGCCTTCAAGGGCTATCGGGGAACCGGAACGGACATAACCGAGCTGCGGCTGCGCGAACAACAGCTCAACGCGCAGAACGTGACCACAAGCGTGCTCGTGGAATCAACTACGCTGGCAAATGCAATGCCGCGCGTTCTTGAGGCCGTTTGCAAAAGCCTCGACTGGGTCATGGGCGTGCACTGGAGCGTGGATCCCGAGGCGCAGGTGCTCTGCTGCGCGGAGATGCACGTGGCGCCGCCGCGACTCTTGCAGGAAATGGTCAAGGTCAATCGTCGCGTCACATTCCGGCAGGGCATTGGTCTGCCGGGGCGGGTTTGGAGCACCGGTCGGGCCGCGTGGATTGCCGATGTTGTCCACGACCCGAACTTCCCCCGGGCGCCGGCAGCAGCAAAGGACGGCCTGCACGGCGCGTTTTGCTTCCCGATTATCGGTCCCCGCGGGTTTTTGGGCGTGATGGAGTTTTTCAGCACGGAGAGCCGCGAGCCAAGCGCCGGCGTGCTCCCTTTGTTTGAAGGCATCGGCGGCCAGGTCGGTCAGTTCATCGAACGCAAACGTGCGGAGGCTGCGCTCGAGCGCGCCAAAGTCGCCGCCGAAGCTGCAACGCAGGCGAAGTCAGACTTCCTGGCCAATATGAGTCACGAAATCCGCACGCCGATGAACGCGATCATCGGTATGGCCGATCTCCTGACCACCAGCCGGCTCGAGCCGCAGCAGCGCGAGATGGCCGAGACGATCCGCGTGAGCGGCCAGCATCTGCTGACCATCATCAATCAAATCCTCGACTTCTCAAAAATCGAATCCGGCATGATCGAGCTCGAGCAGGCGCCATTCGATCTGGTCGACTGCATCGAGGAGGCGCTGCAGCTGGTGGCGCCAAAAGTCGCGGGTAGCGAGGTCGAATTGACCTATGCGCTCGACAACGCAATGCCGAGGCTGGTCGTTGGCGATGCCGCACGGTTACGGCAGGTGCTCATCAATCTTTTGGCCAACGCCATCAAGTTCACACCGGCAGGCGAGGTCGGCGTGACCGTCTCGGCTCGGCGGCTCGAAGGCTCGCATCGGGAGATTCACTTCGCGGTGCGCGATACCGGCATCGGCATCCCAAAGGATCGATTCGACCGCCTGTTCAAGGTTTTCAGCCAGGTGGATGTCTCGACCACGCGCCGATATGGCGGGACTGGCCTGGGGTTGGCCATCAGCAAGCGGCTTACCGAGCTCATGGGCGGGCGCATCTGGGCGAAGAGCGAGCCCGGGAAGGGCTCGACCTTCCACTTTACAATCCTCGCAGATGAGGTCGAGGCCGCACAGCGTGCGGCCGACGGTGAGCAACGCGAGCTGGCAGGCAAACGCGTTCTTATCGTCGATGACAATGCGAGCAATCGTCTTTTGCTGAAGCTGCAGACCGAGCGATGGGGCATGCGCGCCCGGGACACGAGCTCTCCGGCCGTGGCGCTCAAATGGATTGCGCAGGGTGATCCCTTCGATGTCGCACTTCTCGATTATCAGATGCCCGAGATGGATGGGGTTGCGCTGGCCCGGGAAATTC
>DATCJI010000266.1:0-4293 GCA_036562835.1 Xanthobacteraceae bacterium
GTAGCTTCTGCATCTTGGAGGGATTGGTGCGGCTAGAGACTGTGGAAGCGAGCCTGCTCTGAAACATCTCCGCCCCTCCCTCACCGTCAGATCTAAGTCGAAGTCAGACTGCATCCTGCGCTGCGCCCCCTCGTCGCCTGATCGGTCCTACGCCCGGTGGGCGCAGGGCAGGAGCTCCGAATGAATTAATGCCCGATCCCTTTGCGGTGCGTTGGAGCCCGCAAAGGGAAAGCTCAGTGCTGTCTAGGAATGGCGGGTTTGCGCATCCGCCCACCACAGCACACTCGCAAAAAGCGAAAACGCTGCTACCGCAAGCACGAGAAAAATTACCGATTCCGTTGGCATGAGCACCTCCCGTTCGTGAACCGAGGCATGCTGCGGCAATGGCAAAGTTTCGCTTTGATCTGGATCAATCACTTCCCGATGCGCATGGCGGCCAGCTCGCATGTGCATTTTCGGCGCGCCTCTCCTCACGCGGTTACGCTTCTGGCCCAACCAGCTGAGCCCCGCCCTGATCTTGCCGCGAGATGGCCTTGTAGAGAGCGGAATCATCCGCTGTGCTGGACTGGGGCGAAGAATGGATAAGGGTCTATCGGGGCTCGACTTCCGGAGAGGGGCAACATTGGGGTAAGCCTTTGTAGCGTCGCGAAGAACCTGGGCCCGTCCCCAGGGAGGAAAAGCGCCTCATGGCCAATGTGGTGGTCGTCGGTGCCCAGTGGGGAGACGAGGGCAAGGGCAAGATCGTCGATTGGCTGTCCGAGCAGGCCGACATCATTGTTCGCTTTCAGGGCGGACATAATGCCGGCCATACGCTCGTCATCGACGGCGCTACCTACAAGCTGTCGCTCCTGCCGTCAGGCGTGGTCCGGCCCGGAAAGCTCTCGGTTATTGGTAATGGTGTCGTGATAGACCCGCGCGCGCTCCTCGAAGAAATTGATCGCCTGAAGGGGCAGGGGATCTACGTCACCCCGCAGACCCTGCGCATAGCGGATAACGCTACCTTGATCCTTCCCCTGCACCAGGAGCTCGACGCGCTGCGCGAGCAGGCAGGCGCGCTTACACGCGTCGGCACCACGCGTCGCGGCATTGGGCCCGCCTACGAGGACAAGGTTGGCCGCCGCGCTATCCGCGTCATGGACCTTGCCGAACCGGCTGCGCTCGGCGGCAAGATCGAGCGGTTGCTCGCCCATCATAACGCGCTCCGTATGGGAATGGGCCTATCGCGCATAGATGCCGCGGACGTGCATCGAGAGCTTGAAAGCGTGGCACAGCATGTGCTGCCCTACATGGACAGCGTATGGGCGCTGCTCGATCGCAAGCGACGCGAAGGCAAACGCATTCTGTTTGAAGGAGCACAGGGCGCGCTCCTTGATGTGGACCACGGCACGTACCCATTCGTAACCTCTTCGAACACGGTCGCTGCGCAAGCTGCCACCGGTTCAGGCATGGGGCCGAGCGCCATCAATTACGTGCTTGGTATCTGCAAGGCCTACACGACGCGCGTGGGCGAGGGACCTTTCCCGACCGAGCAGCAAAATGAAGTCGGCCGGCTTATGGGAGAACGCGGGCGCGAATTCGGCACCGTAACCGGACGCCCGCGGCGCTGCGGCTGGTTCGACGCGGTGCTCGTGCGCCAGACCGTGCGCAGCAGCGGCATCCATGGGCTCGCTTTGACCAAGCTCGACATCCTCGACGGCCTGCCGGAGCTTAAAGTATGCGTGGGTTACCGCCTTGACGGACGGGAGGTCGACTATCTTCCGGCGGGCGAGGGCGCCCAGGCAAGTGTAGAGCCGGTGTACGAGACGTTCGAAGGATGGCAGGCACAGACCGCGCGCGCACGCTCCTGGGCCGAGCTGCCCGCACAGGCCATCAAGTACGAGCGCCACATCGAAGAGCTGGTCGGCTGCCCGGTGGCTTTGCTTTCAACGAGTCCCGAGCGCGAGGACACGATTCTGATGCACAACCCATTCGAGAACTGAGAGCGGAACCCTCGCATAGGCAGCGTGTAAGCATGGCCGACTATTATCCTCTCATTTCCCGCGCCGTCGCCGCGCTCGAGAAGAACAACGGCGAAAATCGTCGTGCGCTCTACGACCGGGCGCGCGCGGCATTGCTTGCGCAGCTTCGGGGCGTCACACCGCCGCTTAATGAATCAGATATTACGCGCGAGCGCCTCGCCCTAGAGGAATCCGTCCGCAAGGTAGAAGCAGAGGCCGCGCGCCGATTCGCCGAACCTTCGCGCCAGCCACCGGCGCCAAAAATTCGGCCGATCGAGCCGCGCGCACGCGAAACAGCTTCGCGGTCAGTGCCGCCGCGCCGGGCGACTGCTTCCCCTGCCCCGACATCCGCCCCAGCGCTAGCGCCTGCAAGCGCCCGGCCCCAGGCCCGCCAAGCTCCGTCCGAAACTACGCAACCCGCTTCGCGCATCGATGCACAACCACAAGCGCGCACACCCAGACGGGAGCTGTCGCCCCAGCCCCGCGCAACGCCTCCCTTGCCTGCAAAGAAACCGGCGGTCTCGCAGCCCGCCCCTGCCGATCCCACTATGGAGCGGCTTGCCGAGGGCGAAGCCCAGATAGACACGGCGCGACACCCATTGCGTGGGCCGCTCCCGAAACGCGAGCCGGTTCCTGCCGAAAACGTTAAAGCACCTGTTCCGACATGGGAAGGTCCGACGCGAGAGGTAGAGTCCTCTCCTGCCTGGGCCGCACCTGATTTCCCGTCCAAGTCGCGCCCGCAACCTGCCGCAACGCCGGAGAAGGGAGAGCTGCGCACGCTGGAACGGCCCACCGAAGAAGAGCACGCACGCGAAAAGCGTTCGCGGCACGTGTTCGATGAGCCGATGCTCGAGCCATCGACTGGCCTCGATGCCGCCCACGCAGAAGCTTACCCCGACGAGCTGCCGGCATTGGAGGAAGAAGACGAGCATGAACATGCGCCGAAGCGCACATGGCAGCTTCCGAAGCTCCGTCCTTCACCTGGTCTGATCAAGGGAGCGGCCGCAGTTCTGGTTGCCGGTGCCGTTCTCGGCAGTGTGGCATGGCAATGGCCAAACCTAGTTGACCTGTACCGATCGATCCGGGCTCCTGCCGTCGTGGAGACGCCGCGCGAAACGCCCGCGGCCGCGGCAAGCCGGCCAAAGATCGCCGACCGCATCGAGCCGGGTAACCAATCCACGCCGCTTAGTCCGGAAACGGCTGCCGCCGTCGCTCAAAAGGTTGTGCTCTATGAGGAGGATCCGGCCGAGCCGAACGGCCGGCGCTTTGTTGGCTCGGCGATCTGGCGAACCGAGACGGTTTCGCCCGGCCCGGGTCAGCCTCCAGAGCTGGCCATCCGCGCCGATGTGGAAGTGCCCGAGCGCAAGCTCGCCATGACGTGGTCGTTACGGCGCAATACCGATAAGGGGCTGCCTGCAAGCCATACCGTCGAGATCATGTTTAAATTGCCGTCGGATTTCCCGTCGGGAGGAATTTCCAACGTGCCCGGCATGCTGATGAAGCAGGCCGAACAGACGCGCGGGGTTCCGCTCTCCGGCCTTGCCGTGAAAGTGACGAACGGCTTCTTCCTCATCGGGCTCTCCAGCGTCGACGCCGACAAGGAACGCAATGTTCAGCTTTTAAAAGAGCGCGCTTGGCTGGATATTCCGGTCGTGTACAACAATAACCGCCGCGCCATTCTCGCACTGGAAAAAGGCACGCCGGGCGAACGCGTCTTTGCTGAAGCGTTCAAGGTCTGGAAGCAATAGCGCAAACCAGCGGCGGCGCAGACCAAGTGCGGCGAGCTGGGCGCGCCAACGGCTGAAGGCGCTCCACAAGAGCGGCGACTTTTTGATGGTGCGCTGCAGCTGCCCCTTGGGGCACAAAAGCGGCTGCAGCCAGAGCGCCGCGCGCGCTTGCAACCGAGATGTGGTCGTCACAGCTCAAGTTGCGCCGTTTATCGTCCGGATTATGAAATACGGGCAGGCGCTCTCGATGGCAGAGCGCATGAGATGCTGCAGGTGCCCCATCATTTGCGCCGAGCCGAGTGCGCCGTGGGGCCGTAGATGGCGTAATGCTGCGCCGGGGTTAAGCTCGGTGGATGCGTCGCGACGCTTCTGCTTCCAATGGCAGGCTGCCCGCATTTCCACTGTTCGCGCTGTTGGCTGGCGCCATTGCGCTTGGCTCCTCGCCGATCTTGGTCCGATTGAGCGAGCTTCCGCCGACTGCAACGGCATTCTACCGCGTTGCCCTCGCAGCGCCGGCATTCCTGATCTTTTCGTTCGCGCGTGGTGAGACGACATCGTTTGCGGTCCAT
>DATCJI010000286.1:0-7499 GCA_036562835.1 Xanthobacteraceae bacterium
GGAGAAAACCGGTCCATGAAAGGAAGCCGGAAGAGGTTTGCGTCGAGGAAGTTGTAGATGGGCAGAAACAGCCGCGCGCGCGCGGACGCGACGTACCGATAGGAGAGACCCGCGAGATAATGCGAGCTGGCGGCAAAACCGGCGTTGTCGAATGTGCGGGCAACCTCGCGTGCGAGCACCGGACGCTCGTTCGGCGTCACCCCCACCGCACTGTAGAACGGGGACGCATGATCGCGGTAGAGCCACATGAAGGGATTCATGCGGTTGGGATCGAAGGCAATGAAGCGCCCGCTCGGCCGGAGAATACGGAATACCTCGCTCGCGCAGGCTGAAGCATCCGGAAGATGGTGCACGACTCCGCTGAGCATGGCGCCGTCAAAGCTTTCGGCCTCGAATGGCAGTTTTTCGATCTCGCCTTGCACGAACGGGACGTGCGGATATTTGCCGCGTCCGACCGCAAGCAGTTTGCCGCTGATATCAAGCCCGACGCAGTCGTAGCCGCTCTGCGCCAATAGATGGGTGAAAACACCTGAGCCGCAGCCGAGGTCGACGACGCGAGCGCCTTTCGGCAGTCCGCTCAGGCGCACGAAGCACTCGATCAGCCGCGCGCTCGCCTGCGGCGTAAACACGTCATACTCGTCCGCGGCCGCATGCGCGTCAAAGAACGAGATTTCCGCCCGTTTGTCCTGATTTATGCGCTGCTGGGGCGAATGCATTGACACGATCTACGGATGCGGTGCGTTCCCCGCCCGTTATCAGGGAGGGGCTAGGCGGTGGGGATGCAAGCCGTGATCAGATTCATCGATCGGATTTGACCGACGCTTGCAATGTCACCGCTAATCCTGGCCGAAGCAGGAGACCAGGATGTGGAAAGTCGACCGTCACTTCCATGGCCTGGGTCGCGGGATCGAACTCGTAGCCCCCACCGGACATGCCTCTCATGTTGCAGAACACACCGCCTCCAGCCAATTACGAAACCGGATTGTACTCTTCCTTCGCCCGCCGGTACACATGCTGACGCGCGCAGGTTGTGCGGCGGATTGCGTATTCCGCCGCAGCTGGCCCGGCGCACCAGGCTTCGCGATCGTGCTCTACGACGCCCGCAGGAGCAGTCATGATGGAAGCCCTTCCGGACCGTCTTCCGCTCGTGATTGGCGTCACCGGCCATCGCGACCTGCGCGACGAGGATGTACCCGGGCTCGAGAAGGAGATAGGCGCCATCATCGCGCGGCTACGCCGCGATTTTCTGCGCAACGATCCCGAAACGCCGATCGTCGTGCTCTCCGCACTTGCTGAAGGCGCGGATCGCCTCGTGGCGCGCGTCGCGCTCGCGCAAGGCGCGCGTCTGATTGCGCCTTTGCCCATGCCGCTCGAAGAGTACCGGCGCGATTTCGTTCCCGGTGTAAAGGAGGGCAATGTCGCGGAATTCGAGGAGCTGTTTGCGCAGGCGATCGCCGCGCCGGTGATGCCGCTGCGCGCAACCGAGGAGCAGCTTCGCACCGATCAGAACAAGCGCGACGATCAGTATCGCGCGGTGGGAATTTTCATAATCCAGCATTGCCGCATCCTGTTGGCGCTCTGGGACGGCAGCGACAGGGACATGAGCCCGGGCGGCACGGCGGAGGTGGTCACGTTCAAGCGCGAAGGCATTCCGCTGGTGGTCAGCCGTTCGCCGCGCGCCAGCCTCGACGCCTCCGAAATCGGGCCGGTGATCGAGGTGGTCACGCCGCGCATGAAGGAGGGGAGCGAAGCGCGCTCCATCATGGTTCGGCCGTGGGGCAGGCCGCTCGTCAAGCATTATCGCGGCGGGCTCATGACGCGCGGCTGGCGCCGGCTCGGCGCGTTGATTGCGCATCTGCTCGGTCGCGAACGCGAGGACGAGCGCAACAGACTGCCCTCCCGCGAACGTCGCGCGCTGGAGAACTGGGAAAACTTCGATGCGCTCGCAGGCCTCACCCACCACTTCAACGCCGACGCGGCCGCGCTGCAGAAGGAAACGAACGGCTCAAAGCGTCTTGCGCAAAGCATCGATTATCTGTTCACCGATACCAAAGCCGGTGCGGTTGTCGACGCCGCGGCAAGAAAACACGCCCTCGACGTGGCGCCGCTCTGGTGCCGCCTTTACAGCGTCGCGGATACGCTCGCACAGGATCGTCAACGCCAATTCAGATCTGACTGGAAGCGTCTCTTTTTTTTGGCGTTCGTGGCGTTTTTGCTTTTTGCGATCGTCGCCCATGCAGCCGCGCATATGTCGCCACCGGTGATCGCGACACTGCTCGCAGCCTATTCGCTGAGTTTTCTGATTATCGCCGTCTTGTTCATGCGCGCCCTGCGCGGCCGGCATCAGGAGCGCTTTCTGGACTATCGCGCCCTCGCGGAGGCGTTGCGCGTCGCCGTCTACTGGAAGCTTCTCCGGATCGCCTCAAGATATCCTGATGCCAATACAGGGGAGCCGGAACGGTCGAACATCGATCCGCTCGCGACGGTTGCGCAGGCCTATCCTATACAGCAGCCCACCGAGCTCGCCTGGGTGAAAATCTGCCTGCGCACCCTCGAGCCGCTCGACCGGGCGCAAGGCGGCGGCGCGGAACGCATCGACACGTGGGGACATGAGATTGCGCAACGCTTTTGGCTGCGCGGTCAGCTGGACTATTTCAGGCGTCAGGGCGTGAAGCACAACGAATGGGCGGAGGCCAACGAGACGCGCGCGGGCTTGCTCACAATTCTCTCTATATTCTTTTTCGTGCCGCTCCTGGCCGGTCTTTTCCTGCGTAACATCGATTTTCATGTCGACCTCGGGTGGTTCGAAGTGAGCCTGCAGCAGGCGATCATCCTGCTTCTCGGGCTGCTTCCCGGAGTAGGCGCGGCATTGACCGGTTACACGGAGCGCCTCGCCTATAAGGCGCAGGCGCGTCAGTACGATCGCATGCGCATGCTGTTCGAGCGCGCCTGTGAGCTGTTGCCCGCGACGATAGATGCGAAGACCGCGGACCTCGCGCATGGGCTCTATCGGCAACTCGGCACCGAGGCCATGCAGGAAAATTCGGAATGGGTAGCGATCTATCGGCAACGCCCCATCCAGCCCCTGCAGGGGTGACGGTCATGCCCGGCCTTGTGCCGGGCATCCACGTCTTTTGTTTCTTTGATCAAAACGTGGATGGCCGGGACAAGCCCGGCCATGACGAAGGAAGGCAGCTCACGCTGTCACCGCCTCGGGGCTGATGCTCCGCGTCTCCACCACGGGCAAAAAATGCTCGGGCTGCACCTGCTTCGCTGCGGCGATCTTGGCGAGATCGTAGATGGACTGCACGATGCCCGGATCGTCCATGCAGCGATACCGTGCTACCTCGCTCTCGGAGACCTGAACTCCGAGATTTTGCGCAAGCCAGTCTCTCTCGAGCCGCACGTCGTAGCGCAGGAAGCGGAACAGTTTGCCGCCGGGCGGGCCATCGTCCGCAAGCGTGCCGATCTCGGAATTGATGCGCCACGGCATCGGGCATTCGCCGAGCCACTGCATCTGCGCAAGGATCAGCGTTTCGGCATCCGTCATCAGCGACATGAGCGCCTGCAGCGCGAGCTGGGGGTATCGGGTGAAGCCGAGATCCTCATATTTCAGCCGCGGCCGGTAAGTGCCGGTGCCGACGGAGGTGACCGAGAGCCGCTCGGGGCCTAGCGGCCAGCAGATGCGAAACGCCTTGAGCACTGCCGTCTGCAGGAGCGCAAACGAAGGATTATTGTGCGGGCTCACGCCGCCATCGACGAACAACCCGTAATCGCGGTCGGGGCGATGCACGGGCTTCGCGCGCAGGCCGAGCCGCTGCAGCAGCGCCTCGGTGAAACGCGCCACATACGACTTCTGCATCGGCGAGGCGACGTCGTGCGGCAGCTGCCGCGTGCGCCCGCTGACGGGCAGCAGCTCGGGATCGAAAAAATGCGGCGCCGCGGTGCTGGCGCGCACGAGCGTGGCGAGCTGGTAATATTTGTTCCCGTCATAGGCCTTGCCGTCCTCACCCGTGCCGTCGTGCCAGAACGGCGCGGCCGGATTGTTTGTCAGAATCCAGGGGCTGCCGGTATCCATGCGCTTGCTGATGACACAAAGGCCGGTGCGCAATTTGTCGCTTTGCAGGTCGATGTCGCCGACGATCTTCTCGATCTCGTGGCGTAGCCCGCGCACGTCGAATTTCGCCTGCAGTACCGGAACCGCCCAGCGCTGGCGCTTGAAGGCGAGGGGCGCGAGCTGGGTGTAGAACTTCTTTACCTGCGCGGCGCGGTAGCCGAGCGCAATCGCGCCGGCGATCACCGAGCCCGTGGATGTACCGCCAACGAGATGGAAGTGATCGCCGAGCCGGATCGGCTGCCCTGCACGTTCTGAAAGAATGGATTCGATGCGTTCCAGGAAGGCGACCGTGATCGCACCGCGCACACCGCCGCCATCGAGCGACAGGATGCGCTTGGGTCCCGGTCCGAACAGCTGATAATCACGGGCGCAGGTATATTTTTTTTCGTCCATTACGCGTATCCAATCTGGATATTTCTGTTTGTGCCCTGCCCCATGATGCCATTGCGGCCGGCCAGGCGCTATCCTCCCCCGTGAAGCGCGAAGCGCGTAACGGGGGAGGGGAACCGCGCGCAGCGCGGTGGAGGGGGCATCGAGGTTGAGATTCCACCGATTATTTGATCAGCCGCTCGGCAGGGGGTGCGATCTCCGTGACAAGGTCGCGCACAAGCTTCTTGTTGGAAAGCGGCGCCACGGTCATCTCGCGCGGCTCGAGCCTGGCCGTGCACGCATAGACCGTCTCGCCGTCGAGCTCGACCATGCATTCCTTGCAGGCATTCGCATTGATGCAGGAAAAGCGAATGGCCAGGCTCGGATCGAGGGCGGCCCGAATATGGCGCAACCCGTCGAGCACGGATTGGCCGGCCTCGAACGGCACCTCATACGTTTCCCAGCGGCTCGCTTGCGCATCGGAGCCGCGCCGCACCTTCAGTTTCGCAACGAGCGACATGCTTATTGTGCCGCCGCGGCAGCAGCCCGGGCTGTCGAAATTTCCAGCCGGTTCTCGCGCAGGTGCACGATCTGATTCTGCTGCCATTGCGGAAGCATTTCGGGAAAATCCTCCCGCTGATGCGCGCCGCGGCTTTCGCAGCGCGCAAGTGCCGTCATGGCGACGCTGCGTGCGACGAGCAGCATGTTGCGCAGATCGAACCATTCGAGCAACGAGACGTCGAACGGCACCGCGCGCCCGAACGGCCGCTCGCCCAGCATCTGCATGAGCCCGGCGATCTCCCTCAAGGCTCTCTCAAGTCGCTCTCGCGTCCGGAACGGACCCACGTCCCGCGCCATGATGGTCTGCAACTGCTGGACCATGGCCGCGGTGTTGACGTCCGGGCGGTCTGTGGCGCTCGCCAGAAGGTCGAGCGCTTCACGACCGCCGTTCTTGCACGGCGCGTGCACGCGTGCGCGCCTGGCGCGTTCGCCTGCGCTTCGGCCGGCGCGTCGCCCGAAGACCAGCGCTTCGGTGATCGCGTTTCCGGAGAGTCGGTTTGCGCCATTCGCACCGCCGACCACTTCACCCGCGACCAGGAGCCCGGGCACCGAGGTTTGCATGCGCTCGTCCGCGATTACGCCGCCCATGTGATAGTGCGCAATCGGCGCGACCTCGACCGGCATTTTCGTCAGGTCGATGCCGTTTTTGGCGAGCCTGTCGATCACCGGCCCGAATGCCTCGCGCAGCGCGGATGCGGAACAGTGCTGAAAGCTCAAAAACGCGCCCCCGTGTGGCGACCCGCGGCCGGCCTCTACTTCTTTTATAATGGCGTACGTGGCGACATCGCGGGTGGCGATGTAGCGGCCATCCTCGCTCACGCCGTAGCGGGCCGTAAACTCCTCGCCCTCGCTGTTGAGAAGCCGGCCGCCGAGCTTGTAACGGAACGGATCCCACATGATCGGGTCCATGCCGATCAAACGCGGCGCAAGGTGCCCGATGGGAAAGAACTGCACGAATTCCATGTCGACGAGTGCGGCGCCTGCCCGCAAGGCGAGTGCGTAACCGTCGCCCCCCATATTGGCTGACGCGCTGTTACGGCCGTAAAGCCGCGTGAGTCCGCCAGTTGCGAGCACCGTTGCCTTTGCGCCAATCGTCACCGGAGTGCCGGTCGGCAGATGCAGCGCCACTGCACCTGCGATTTCGTTCTCCTCGCGTGCGAGATCGATGATCAGGAGATCGCCTGTTTTGCGGATCGCCGGAACGCGGTTGATCACGCCGCGCAATGTCTTCGATACCGCGGGCCCGGTATTGAGAAAATCCACATAAACGCAGCGCGCCCGATCGTGCCCGGGCGCAAACGCCTGCGTGATGCGGCCCTGCTTGCGCGCCCAGCCGACGCCCCATGCATCCATTTGGCGAATGCATTCGGGAGCGTCCTCGCACAGAAGGCGCGCAAGGCGCTCCTCGCACAGGCCGCGACCGGCAGCGAGCGTGTCGTCGTAATGGTGCCGCCAATGATCCGGGCATTCGGAGCCAAGCGCCACCGCAACGGTCATCTGCGCCATGACGGTGGCGCCGCCGCGGCCAATGAGGCTGCGCTCCGCGAGCAGAACAGAACACTCCGAGCGTGCCGCCTCGATGGCGGCGTACATGCCCGCCGCACCCGAGCCGATGACCAGGACATCAGTATCGATATGCATCGGCTCGATCATGTTGCTGACCGGTCAATCGGCGATGTCATCGCCCGCGCAGGCGGGCGATCCAGTAATCACAAACCGTGGAAAGGTGCACGTTCCCTTCCTCGCACGGCCATTGCATACTGGGTGCCCCGCCTTCGCGGGGCATGACATCCTAGAAATCCGGCTCGCATAATTCACAGCGTCCTGCGTTTGCGCGCGGCGATCCTGACCGCATCCATGATCTCCGGATAGGCTCCGCAGCGGCAGAGATTACCGGAAAGGTAGTGGCGAATTTGCTCGTCGTCAGGCTCGGGAACTTCATCGAGCAGCTGGGTTGCCATCAATATGAAGCCTGGCGTGCAGTATCCGCATTGAAAAGCGCCGGCCTCGATGAAGGCCTCCTGCAGCGCACTTAATCGGTCCCCACACGCGAGATGCTCGATGGTCACCACGTCGGCACCATCCGCAAAGGCGCCGAGATAAAGGCAGCCGGAGACGGCGCTGCCGTTCACGAGCACCGTGCAGCATCCGCACATGCCCTGTCCGCAGCTTTCGCGCGCGCCCATCAGGTTGAACTGACGCTGGAGAACCTCGATGAGGTTGTGCTGCGGCTCGATCTCCGCCGTCACCTTATGGCCATTGAGCGTGAATGCGATGCGCGTCATCGGGCGGCTTCCAACGGCCGGTTTTGCATCTCGCGCAGGACGCGCAGCACGCTTTCCGGAGTGAGCGGAAGCTCCAGGACGCGCGCACCGCAGGCGTCCTCGATCGCATTCGCAATAGCCGGCGAGGCGCAGAACGTTCCGCTCTCACCCACGCCCTTGGCGCCGAA
>DATCJI010000311.1:0-2859 GCA_036562835.1 Xanthobacteraceae bacterium
GATCAGCGCCGAGTACGATGAGTTGCCGGCGGTGTTCGACGAGGTCGAGGCCGTGACCTCACAGGCCCTGGTTCACGACGAGCTCAAACCAGCCGGCACGTTTCCCGACCTCAAACACCTGCAGGGACGCCGCAACACCAACGTGGCGCTGGATTTCCATCTGCGGCGCGGCGACGTCGACAAAGCCTTTGCGGCGGCCGATCACATTTTCGAGCACACGTTCCGCACACAACAAGTGTTGCACCTGCCGCTCGAGCCGTTCGTGTCGGTTGCCGAGCCGACCGGTTCAGGAATTACTATCCACACCGCGTCGCAGAGCCCATCGTTCGTGCGCATCGAAATCGCGCGCCTGCTCGGCTGGCCGGAAAACAAAGTGCGCGTGAAGGTGCCATATCTCGGCGGCGGCTTCGGCGGCAAGCTCTACATCAAGCTCGAGGCGTTGGTGGCCGCGCTGGCGCTGCTGGTGCGCCGGCCGGTGAAGATCTCGCTCACCATGGAGGAGCAGTTCTATACGCTCACCAAGCACGCCAGCACGTTCCGCATCAAGTCGGGCATCAAGGATGGCCGCATCACCGCACGCGAATGCGAGGTGTGGTGGAACGGCGGCGCCTATGCGGATATCGGCCCGCGCATCACCCAGAAATCGGGCTTTACGGCGCCCGGGCCCTACGACATCGACAATGTCTCGATCGATTCCTATTCGCTCTACACTAACTTGACGCCGGCGGGGGCGCTGCGCGGCTTCGGCATTCCGCAGCTGGTGTGGGCGTACGAGAGCCACACCGACATGATGGCGCGCGCGCTCAAGCTCGATCCGGTCGAGTTTCGGCGCAAGAATCTCCTGCGCGACGGCCGCCCGCAGGCGACCGGCACGCTCATGAAAGACGCTGCGATTGCGGAGGTGCTCGATCGCGTCGCGCTGCGCATGAACTGGAGCGGGCCATTCGAGCGCGGCAGTGGCACCGTCAAGCGTGGTCGCGGCATCGCGATCGGCTTCAAGGCGTCGATCTCGCCGACCACCTCGATCGCAATCGTCAACGTGTCGGCCGACGGCAGTGTCACGCTTTATTGCAGCACGGTCGACATGGGGCAGGGCTCCGACACTGCGAACGCCCAGATCATCGCCGAGGTGCTCAACATTCCGGCCGAGCGCGTCAAGGTCGTGCATCCCGACACTGACGTGACGCCGTACGACATGGCGACGCTTGGCTCGCGCTCGCTCTATCACATGGGCAATGCGGTCCGGCTCGCCGCCGAGGATGCGCGCGACAAGCTCGCGGCGCTCGCGCGCGAGCTCGGCCTGCCGGAAGGCAGCAACGTCCCGGTCGCCGAGCTGTTCCAGAAGAAATACAAGATGCAGGCCGGCAACATCATCGGCACCGGCAGCTACATCCCGAGCTACGTGCCACCCGATGCAAGCGGACAGACGCCGGAGGCGACGCCGTTCTGGATGGTAGGTGGCGCCGGTGTCGAGGTCGAGGTCGACACCGAGACCGGGCATGTGCACATCCTCAAGCTCGTCAACGTGGTTGACGTGGGGCGGCCGATCAATCCGCGCATCGTGGAGACCCAGATCTCGGGCGCGGCCGTCATGCAGCTCGGCTTCACCATGCAGGAGAAGATGGAGTTCGATGCCGGCCAGGTGACCAACGCCTCGCTCGCCGACTACAAGATTCCGAGCATCCTCGATATCCCGACCGACATGCAGAACGAGGCGGTGGAGGCCGTGCAGGGCTCCGGTCCGTTTGGTGGCAAGGGCGTGGGCGAAAGCGGCACGTTTGGGGTTTCGCCTGCGATCGCCAATGCGATCGAGGACGCAGTTGGCGTGCGGCTCACCGCGCTGCCGCTGTCGGCCGAGGCGGTCTATCGCGCGCTCCGTGAGGCGCAAGGCGCGCCGCTGGAGGAGTGAGAGTGATGTGTCTCACATACTCCAACAAAGCAACATTGCCGCGAGTCGCGGCGCTAATCGCTGCGCCCTCTCCCCTTGCGGGAGAGGGCAGCGAGGCTTTTCCGCAAGTGATGATGGGTGAGGGGGGTAGACCTCACGGCTCGAACCCCTCACCCATCCGTCATTGTTGGACGTTTGTCTTGCCCTCTCCCGCAAGGGGAGAGGGCACAATAATGTGCGCCGGACTCGCGGCTGCGCTGGCGACAACCGTGAGACCGATATGAGCCGCACCATCCACTTCACCCTCAACGGCGAGAAGGTCGCGACCGAGGTCGCGACCCATCAGACTATTATCGAGGTTCTGCGCGATCGCTTTGATCTCTTCGGCGCGCGCGAAAGCTGCGCGCAGGGGCTGTGCGGCTGCTGCACCGTGCTGGTCGATGGCACCGCCGTCTCGGGTTGCCTCTATCTCGCGGCCTTCGTTGACGGCAAGACGGTCACGACCATTGAGCATCTGGCGGCGGATGGAAAGCTCACGCCGCTGCAGGAGGCGTTCCTGGAAACGGGCGCGACGCAGTGCGGGTTCTGTACGCCGGGCTTCGTGCTGATGGCGGGCCAGCTGCTCAAGGAGCATCCGGACCCCGCTGACGACGAGATCCGGCACTATCTGTCCGGCAATCTCTGCCGCTGCGCCACCTATCCGGAGGTGATGGACGCGGTGCGGCTCGCCGCCAGGAAGCGCAAGGCGCAACCGGCGGCGTGATATCATTGCGTGGTACGCAAGCGGAAAGGCGCACGCGGCTTTACCTCTCCCATAGGGAGAGGTCGGCGAGCGAAGCTCGCCGGGTGAGGGGTTACGGACTATCGAGAGACTGTAACCCCTCACCCCGACCCTCTCCCTATGGGAGAGGGAGCCGGCCGAGTTCGCTGCACCGCTTGGACTCAATTGCGCGCGAAGCGGAAGCAGTTCG
>DATCJI010000363.1:0-20355 GCA_036562835.1 Xanthobacteraceae bacterium
GACAATGGTGCAGCGCGGCCGCTCGATGAGCCCCAGCCGATGCACATACTCGATGTTGTAGATATCGTCGCCGAGGATCTTGTGATGCACGACGCAGTCCTCGCCCCGAAAATGATGGCCCAGGTGGACGACGTATTCTTCCGAAAAATCGTACACCACGGCCTTCACCCCGCGTTCAACGAGCCAGTCGGCGGCAGCAGTGTCGAGCCACGGACCATCGCGCCAGAAGCTGTCGTCGCCCCAGGCCTTGTCGCTCCACCCGGTACGCAGAACGGCAATGTCGCCACGCTCGAGATGCCGGCCGCGCGCTTCGAGCGTGTCGCCGGTAATCGCTACCGCCTTGCAATGATCGGCTAGGTCGATCACGCCGGCAGGGCCCATGAGCTTGCGGAGCGGCGCGTTCTCGATCGTTTCGCCTCCGCGGATGAAATGAACTGGAGCGTCCACATGGCTGCCGTAGTGGGCAAACATCTTGAACGTCGACCCCTGCCAGCCGCAGGAGTCATAGGAGTACGGGGTCGCGAATTCGACCTGCAGCCCCAGACGTCCCTCCCCGTGCCTCACCGGCACTGACAAGTCGATTACGTCCATGCTCCCCTCCTCGGCAGCCACAACGCGCGGGCGCGAGCTATACCGGAGTGCGACCAATGTGCCAAATTGGTCAATCTTGCGGTCTGGAATTGGTGCTGTTAGGCTGATTTTCGAGGCAGCGACGCTCTGATCGCCACCCGCGTACGCCGCCTCCAACGAAACCATTGGGAAACGACCATGCGACATTCGGCAGCCGGGCTGGGTCTTGTCTTCGCGTTGCTGTTTACGGCTTCTGCGCACGCGCAAAACGGCGGCGTGAAGATTGGGGTTATCAACGATCAGTCGAGCATTTATGCCGATCTCTCCGGAATGGGAGGCGTCGAAGCGGCGCGCATGGCGATCGAGGACTTCGGCGGAAAGGTTCTTGGCAAGCCGATCGAGATGATTTCGGCCGATCATCAGAACAAGCCTGATATTGCCTCCAACATCGTGAGCAAATGGTTCGATGTCGAGAACGTCGACGCGGTGTTCGATCTGCCGAATTCATCGGCCATGCTGGCAGTGCAGGAGATCGCGCGCAAAGCAAAGAAGATCCTGGTCGTCTCGACCGGAGCCACGTCCGATTTCACCGGCAAGGCGTGCTCGCCCTATGGCGTGCACTGGACCTACGACACCTATGCGCTTGCGCATGGCACCGGCAAGGTGCTGGTCGAGCAAGGTGGCGATACCTGGTTCTTCATCACCGTCGATTATGCGTTCGGTCACGCACTCGAGCGCGATACCGCCAATTTCGTGAAAGCAGCGGGCGGCAAGGTGCTCGGCGCGCTACGGCATCCGTTTCCCAATCAGGATTTCTCGACCTACCTGCTGCAGGCGCAAGCTTCCAAGGCCAAGATCATCGGGCTTGCCAATGCCGGCAGCGACGTGATCAACACGATCAAGCAGGCGGCGGAATTCGGCATCACGCAGCGCGGGCAGCGACTCGCCGGCTTGCTCCTGTTCGACAGCGACATTCACAGCCTTGGTCTGCGCACGGCCCAAGGCATCGTCATGACCACCGGCTTCTACTGGGATCTCAACGACGAGACGCGCGCTTTCTCCAAGAAGTTCTTCGAGCGCAGGAAAGCCATGCCCACCATGGTGCAGGCAGGCGTTTACTCATCGATCACACACTATCTCAAGGCGGTGCAAGCTGCCGGCACCAGAGAGTCGCTGCCGGTCATGGCAAAAATGCGCGAGATGCCGGTCGATGATTTCTTTGCCAAGAACGGGCAGGTGCGCGAAGACGGCCGCATGGTGCACGACATGTATCTCGCCCAGGTAAAGACCCCGGAAGAATCGAAGTACGATTGGGATTATCTGAAAATCCTGAAAGTCATTCCCGGTCCCGAAGCGTTCCGGCCGCTTGCCGAAAGCGAGTGTCCGCTCGTCGCCAAACGCTGAACTGAGGCGGACGGGCGCAACGCGGCCGCGCCGTGTTCGAGATTTTCGGGATACCGTCACAAGCCCTGTTCAGCCTGCTGCTGCTCGGCGCCATCAACGGCGCTTTCTACGCCATGATGAGTCTGGGGCTCGCGCTCATCTTCGGCATCCTCAATATCATTAATTTCACCCACGGCGCCCAGTACATGATGGGCGCATTCGCGGCATGGATGCTGCTCAATTATGCCGGGTTCAGCTATTGGTCGGCGCTGGTGATCGCGCCTGTTGCGGTTGCGCTCACCGGGCTCGTCCTGGAACGCCTCTTTCTCCGGCATCTCTATCACCTGGACCACCTGTACGGATTTCTCCTCACCTTCGGCGTATCGCTCCTCATCGAGGGCGCGTTCCGGCAGAAATACGGCGTCTCCGGCCAGCCGTTTCAGATTCCGGAACAGCTCACGGGCGGCGTAAATCTCGGCTTCATGTTCCTGCCCCACTACCGCACCTGGGTGATTGGGGCCTCGCTAACGATCTGCCTCGCGACCTGGTTCGTGATCGAACGAACCCCCCTCGGCGCCTATCTGCGTGCGGCGAACGAAAATCCCACGCTGGTACGCGCGTTCGGCATCAATGTGCCGCGCATCGTTACCCTCACGTATATGGGCGGCGTGGCCCTTGCCGCGTTCGCCGGCGTTCTGGCGGCGCCCATTTTTCAGGTCAGCTCGATCATGGGCGCCAACATCATTCCGATAATCTTTGCCGTGGTGGTGATCGGCGGCCTTGGCTCCATCATGGGCTCGATCATCACGGGATTCGTGCTTGGACTTTTCGAAGCATTCACGCGGCTCGTTTGGCCCGAAGCGTCGAACGTGGTGATCTTTGTCGTGATGGTCGCGATCCTGCTGCTGCGGCCGCAGGGCCTATTCGGTATGCGCTAGGATGTCCGTCCGCGCCGCCGTCGGAGTCGCTTTGCTCGTCGCCGCGGGACTCGCTGCGCCATTCTTCGTCTATCCCGTATTCCTGATGAAGGCGCTGTGTTTTGCGATCTTTGCCTGCGCCTTCAATCTCCTTTTCGGCTTCGCGGGCCTGCTCTCGTTCGGACACGGCGCCTTCCTGGGCGGCGGCGCCTACATCACCGGCTACGTCGTGAAAATGTGGGGACTGACGCCCGAGCTCGGCCTTCTCGCCGGCATGGCCGCCATGGCGGCGCTCGGCTTCGCCTTTGCCGTGCTGGCCACCCGCCGCCAGGGCATCTATTTCGCCATGATCACCTTCGGGCTCGCGCAAATGGTCTATTTCGCAGCCCTGCAATTCCCCTTCACCGGCGGCGAGGACGGATTGCAGACAATTCCGCGCCGCGCTTTGTTCGGTATCATTGATTTGTCATCGCATCTGGCGATGTACTTTTTTGTCCTGACCCTGTTCCTCGCCGTCCTCGCGGCGATCTGGCGCATCGTGCATTCCCCTTTCGGCGAAGTGCTGCGCGCCGTTCGCGACAACGAAGTGCGGGCGATCTCGCTCGGCTACCGCGTCGACCAGTACAAAATCCTCGTTTTTGTGCTCTCGGCTGCGCTCGCCGGGCTTGCAGGTGGACTGAAATCGCTGGTGTTCGGCATTGCCACCCTGACCGACGTCTACTGGCACGCGTCCGGCGAGGTGGTGTTGATGACCATTCTTGGCGGCGCCGGCACCATGCTGGGTCCGGTAGTGGGTGCCGCACTGGTCGTGGGCATTCAGAACTATTTCGCCGAGCTCGGCGCCTGGGTTACCATGATCCAGGGCGCAATTTTCGTCGTGGTGGTGATGGCTTTCCGGCGCGGCATCGTTGGCGAGGTAATGGCCGTGCTGCAGGCGCGCACGCGCAAGCCGGATATCCCGAAGCCACAGATCGATCCTGTGACCAGTCCGGTCACAGGCGTGCAAAGAGTCAGTGAAGCGTAGTCCTATTCGGCGGGAGCCGCCGGCGGTGCTTGCGCCGGCACCGAGGCAGTCGCTGGGCCGCGCAGCGGCCGCTCCTCCATGCGCAGGATGCCGGCCAGCGCGAGAGCGAGGAACACATCGGCGGCCGCAAACACCCACCGAAACACCGCCGCCATATTGAACGCGCCGCTACCGCCCTGCGTGAGCACCTCAATTCCAACCCCGCCTCGCTGCAGCGTGGCGCCGAGGTGCCCGAGCAAGATCGCCCCCATAATGGCCACGGCAAGCGTGCTCGCCAGCGCCCGGAAAAAATTCATGGTCCCGGTTGCGGTGCCGACATGCTGGGCCGGCACGGCGTTCTGAATGGCCACCGTTGCAACGGGATAGACCGTGCCCGCCCCGAAGCCGGTGAGAACGAGCACGATCATGACGCCGTAGAGTGGCATGGCGGGCCAGAGCACCAGCGTGAACAGGCTCAGGATGGCGATGCTGGCGCCGATGATGGAAGACCATTTGTAATGGCGCAGATACATCATGGAGCGGCCGGAGAGCATGGATCCGGGCGTGGTCATGACCGTGATCGGGATAAGCGCAAAACCCGCTTCGCTGACCGAAAGATTGTGCACGATCTGGAAATAGAGCGGCATGAAAACGGTAAGCCCGATCACCGCACCAAGCGTCCACGAAGTGGCTGCCGTGCCCGCCCGCATGATCGGGTTGCGCATCACGTTGACCGGCAGGAATGGCTCCTTTGTTCGGCGCAGCCGCCATATCAAGACCGCGGTAACGAGAAACGAAGACAGGAGCAGTGCGAAGATGGTTGGCGATAGCCAGGGGACACGGGTGCCTCCCGAGGTGAGCGCAATCAGCAGGAGGCTCGCCGCAGCCATGAGCAGCGCGGCGCCGATGATGTCGAGTTGGTGCGCGCGCTCATGGCGCGGCAGACGTTTCATGGCGCGGTGCGTCAGGAGCGCGGCTACAAGGCCCAGCGGTACGTTGAGCCAGAAAATCAAAGACCAGTGGAGGTGCTCGGCGATGATGCCGCCGAAGGCAGGACCAAGCGTGCCCGCACTGACCCAGGCGGCCCCGATATAGGCCTGATAGCGGCCGCGCTCGCGCGGGCTGACCATGTCGGCGATGACAGTTTGCGTGAGCGGAACGATGCCGCCGCCGCCGATGCCCTGCAGCGTACGGGCAAGAATCAGGGTCGTCATGTCCCGGGCGGCCGCAGATGCGGCCGAGCCGGCCATGAACAGCCCGATGGACACCAGCATCATGGAGCGACGCCCGTGGATATCGGACAGCTTGCCGTAGAGAGGCGCCACGACCGTGGACGCCAAAAGATATGAGATGATTACCCACGAAAGATTGTCCAGATTGCCGAACTCGCGGCCGATCGTGGGCAGCGCCGTCGCCACAATGGTCTGATTGAGCGCGGAAAGAAACATGGCCAGCGTGAGGCCATAAAAAATACTCCGCACCTCGGGCTTGGTGAGCGGCGCATGTAGCTCGGCGTCTGTGCGGGAATAATGCAGGCGCTGCGAAGCCGTCATCTCAAAAATTAGCTGAGGACCCGTAGCCCGCATGAGCGACAGCGATATGCGGGAAGCGTGACCCGGATTTCGCTGCGCTCATCCGGCCTACGATGTTGCGATATCGCCCGCCCGGTCGCCGTTGGCAACCGCCGTGCGGGCAACGCAGCTATGACGTCCGTGAAGCCCGAATCGCGGGCCCGGACTAGAAGCGCGGACGGAAGCCTCTTCCGGTCGCCTCGATATGCCCGGCAAACGGCGCGCCTACGTGCGCAGGCAGGACGAGCGCGCCGGAAGACGCGCAGTGCTCGAGCACCATACGGCGGCTCGCGCGCGCCTGCACCGGATCAGAGTTCTTCGGAAAATTCCAGTCCGGGTAGTACACCTGCAGCAAATGATGAAAGACGTCGCCGATGAACACGGCGCGCTCGCGCCCCATTTCGAGCTTGAACACCACATGCCCAGCCGAATGGCCGGGCGCAGGCATAAGCTCGATATGCTCGTTGAGCCGGTGATTGCCGGAAACCAGATCCGCACGGCCGGCTTCGACCAGCGGAAGCACGCATTCGCGGAAGGTGCCCATCTCCGCGGGAGCCGTCGTGTCGTCCGCATCGAGCTTGCGGTAATATTCGAAATCGGTGCGCGAGATGACGTACCGGGCGTTCGGAAAAGTCGGCACCCACCGGCCGTCCCGCAGCTGCGTATTCCATCCGACATGGTCGTGATGAAGGTGAGTGCACATCACATACTCGATTTCGTCGGGGCGCGCTCCTGCCGCCGCAAGCCGCTCGAGAAACGGCACGTCAAGCATGTTCCAGAAGGGCCGCCCCGGCTTGACCTTGCTGTTGCCGCAGCAGGCGTCGATGAGAATTTTCTTGCCGCCGATCTGCAGCAGCCAGCTATGCACGCTGAGCTTGATGAATCCCGTCTGCGCATCGAAATGGCCAGGGGCGAGCCACTCGCGGTGCTGGGCGAGGACGGCGTCCGTGCATTCGGGAAAAATGTCGGTAATGCGGTAGGTGGGACCGTAGGTTTCCTCGACCCGGGTAATTGTCGCTTGTCCGATCGTAAACACGGTCATTTGGCTGTTGCCTTTCCGGCACACGTCCAAATCAATCGTTGCGAGGGTAAAACCCTACACTTTGAGGATGAATTCCCGAATGATACCAAGAAGGGCGAGGAATTTTCCATGTCTAAGCTGCGAGGCTGTCTAGGCTTCTTGCGGCCATGGGTGGGCGCCGCCACCACGTTGGCGCTGGTCTTTCATTTGCTGGTGAGCGGGCTTGCCCTCGCACGCGCCATGCCGAGCGCTGGTGCTTCCGATACCTTTGCGATCTGCCATGGCGCTCCCGGCGACGTCTCTGGCGGCGATGAGGTGCCGGCGAAGCCATTGCCGTCGCAGGCGCCCTGCATTCTTTGCACGTTCAGCCATTCCTGTGCAGTCCTTCCGACTGTTTCAGCCATCGTAGTTCTTGCCGCATACTTGTTTTTAGACGAGCTTCCTGTTTCTGAGCTTCGCGTTGCTGACCTCAATGTGCCGCGAGCCGCCCAGCCGCGAGGTCCACCCGCGCCCGCAATCATTGCGGGCTGAACTTCCGAACACAACAAGCCCGCCTCGGCCTGAGCAATGAGGCATTCGCCTCGTCAATCCAGGCGCATTGACGTGTCCAGCTCGTTCTGTTTCGGAGTACAGGTTTGCGTTTTCACTCGCGGATTCCCGGCGCTCCAATCGCAGCGGTGCTGCTGCTGGCGCTCTTTCCTTTCGAGGCACGGCTGCAGGAGTCCTCACCGGCCGAGGTCGTGCCTGCGCCGGTCTCGCCCCAGGAGAGTGGGAAGCCGACGACCGAGCAGCCCGCGCCTGCGGAGCCTGAAAAAAAGCCGGCTGCAGAACCGCGTCCGAGTTCCATTCCCGAAGTCGTCATAACCCCACCGCCAATGAAACGCGTGATCGTCCCGCGTGAACCAAAGCCAGCTGCACCCGTTGCCGAGCCGAGGCCGGCTGAGCCGCCGCGAGAAGCGCCGCAACGATCCGTGGCAAGAGGATCGTCCGCCAGGCCCGCAATTACTCCCGCACCACCTGCTGCTCCACGTTTCGCTGCTGATGTGATTGCACGTCCCGCCGCACAGACGGTCACCGATATCCCCGCGGCCGAGCGCCTTAAGGAGGCGCCCGCCTTCACCGTAGAAGACATCCTGCGCGAAAGCCCGGGTGTCTCGTTCAAGCGGGGCAACGGTCCGCGCGATATTGGCATTTCGATCCGGGGCTCGAATGCGCGCAACTCATTCGGCATCCGCAACATCGTGGTGCTGGAGGATGGATTCCCGGTCACGCAGCCGGACGGGCTCTCCCGCACCGATCTCACAGACCCGCACGCCTATGGCAATGTCCAGGTTTACCGAGGCCCCTCCTCGGCGATGTTCGGAAATTATGCAACCGGCGGGGCCATCGATTTCCGTCTGCGCAGGGGCGGCGAGATCAATGGGATGATCTACGGCACCGAGGGCGGCGGCTTCGGGTATCTCAACAATTACGCTCTCATCGGCAACAAGAAGGGAGACTTCGAAGGCTCGATATTCACGAGCGACGTGCGCGGCGTTGGTTACATCAGCCATAGCGCGTTCAATACCCAGACGCTGAACACACTAATGACTTATGGCCTGACACCCGATGACCGCATCACGTTCAAGGCGATCGATAACGTGCTTGCGACCGATCTGCCGATCCGGCTATCGCTTAATCAGTTCTATGCAAATCCGTTTCAGCGCGGATGCGCAGCCGCGGGGATGGCGGCGCCTGGATGCGCCACGATCAGCCTGTTCAAGAACGGGTTTGCGGGTGCAACGGTGAACGAGACGGCGCAAGAGGCGGGCCTCGGCCGGCACGATCGCCGCGGGATCGTGGCGGCACGCTGGGAGCATGACTTCAACAAGGATTCGACATGGCGCACGCAGATCGTGTTCGATGACAAGGACATCAACCAGCCGACCGGCTCGACCAGCGCCATCGGCGACAGTCCCGCCTTCAACATGATCAGCGATTTCAGATCCCGGGGCCCTGGCCTTTTCGGGATTGAAACTGCGCATTACGTGGGCTTCTTCTATAACAATCAGCGTCTGCAGAATTACACCTACAATCTGATCCCGGGCGGCCCTGCCCTGCTCGGGCGACTCTCCTCCTATTATGACGGCGGATATCAGACCAACTGGGGTGCACGCGCGCGGGAAGAGATCAAGCTGAGCGATTATTGGACCGCTGTCGTTGCGGGCGGCGTCGAATACACCAACATCTGGACTATCAACAACATTCTTTCAGCAACGGCCGTTCCGGTGGCCTCCCCTCTGCCCATCGCCCGCGATTTTCAGAATAGTGCACCGGAAGCCGGACTGTTGTTTCGGCCCAATGAGACCTGGCAATTCCGCACGCGCGCTGCGACCGGCTACGGCACACCCCAGATCAGCAATCTCACAGTCACCCCGGCGGGCGTGAGCGGAAACAATACCCAATTGCGCTCGCAGACCAATCTCGGGCTCGATGCCGGCGTGGATTGGACACCGACCAAGACGTCACGCTTGAGTGTGACGTATTTCTACGAGTTTTTTAACAACGAGTTTGTCAGTCAGTCACCAGGAGCAGGACTGCAGACCTTCACGTTCAATGTACCCCATTCAGAGCATCGCGGAATCGAAGTGGCCCTCGATTGGCGTCCCCTCCCGGGATGGCGCTTGCTCACCGCGTACACCCATAACGACCAGTTCTACACCGAATACACCGAACAACTGAGCGTGGGTAAGATCACGCGAACCTTCAACCGAGCCGGCAACAAGATCCCCGGCGTGGCGCCCAACGAGGTCGCGACACGCCTTGGCTATGACGTGCCGTCTGGGCCCTGGAAGGGGCTGGGCTGGTTTACCGAATATGTCTGGCAGGCCGGTTTCTTCATGGACAACGCCAATCTGCTGACGGCGCCGGGATATGGGCTCGTGAACCTCAACTTCCATTATGATAAGGAAATCACGCACGACTGGATCAGGTCAGCCGTGCTCTTTGTCGAGGTCAAGAATCTGTTCGACAGGACCTATGTTGCTTCCGCGAACAACATCACCAACACCCTCGACCCGGCGACAGGCGCGCAGATTCCGGGATATGTGCTCGCAAACACGGCGACCGGGTCGATTTATGCCGGCACCTCACGCACGCTGCTGGCAGGGTTAAAACTGGCATTTCGATAGAGCGTGGTGCGATGCTGCGAATTTGCAAACCGGCAGGGGTATTCGGCGCAATGGCCGCATTGTTCGGCCTCTATGCGGCGTCGAGTGCACAGACATCGCATCAGCACCACGCCCCCAAGCCCGATTGCGCGGAGCCCAGCCTGCGCTGCGCCACCAAGGCCACACCAACGTTTGCGCCGGACGGCACGTTTTGGCTCGCTTTCACGGCCGCCGGACGCGTGCTCATTGCACGGTCGATCGATCTTGGCCGCACCTTCACGAGCCTTGTCGCACTCAATCAAGAGCCGCTTGATGTGGATTGGGGCCCCGATGCGCGACCGAAAATCACGGTCGATCGAGAAGGACGTGCGTTTGCGGCATTCGCGCATTTCAGGAACCAGAACTTTGACGGCCAAGTGCTGTATGCGCGATCTATCGATGGCGGCCGCAGCTTTGCACCCCCGCGTCCGATTACGAGCGATCCGCAAAGTCAGCGCTTTGAAGCGCTTGCGCTTGACAGGGACGGATCGCTGTTTGTCGCATGGCTCGACAAGCGCAATCGCCCTGCCGCAAAGGCCGGAAATGTAAAGTACGCGGGCGCGGCACTCGCGTTCGCCTGGGCCCACAGCAATTGGGAAGAGCTTTCAGAAGCCCGTATCGCCCGAGACCATACATGCGAGTGCTGCAGGCTTGCCATCGCCTTCGCCGCCGCAGATCGCCCGGTCCTGATGTTTCGCAACGTGTTCGAACCTAACGTCCGCGATCATGCGGTGATTACCTTCACCGATCGCAACACGCCCGGTCCTCTCTACCGAGTCAGCACGGATGACTGGCGAACGGAGGCCTGTCCGCATCATGGGCCCAGTCTCGCAGTTTCGGAGAGCGGCACCTACCACGTTGCATGGTTCACGAACGGGCTCGCCAGAAAGGGATTGTTCTATGCGCGCTCCGCTGACGGGGGACGCACATTCTCCAATCCCATGCCTGTCGGGGCCGCGGAACACGGACCCTCACACCCATATTTACTGGCTGTGAAGGGCGCATTGTGGCTCGCCTGGAAAGAATTCGACGGGGAAAAGACGTCTGCCTGGATCATGGTTTCTCGCAATGACGGAAATTCCTGGTCGGCTCCGAGGCGCATTGCCCAGACGGCAGAAACCTCGGATCAAGCCTTGCTTGTGAGCAACGGCTCGGACGTGTTTGTGTCCTGGCTTACGAAGCGCGAGGCCTATCGGCTATTGGCTCTCGAGGAAGCACCGTGATCAGCCTAATCAGATTTGCACTGTATGTTGCCGTTCTCGCCGGCGCCTCGGCGGCGACCGGCAACGAATTGCATCCATTCGTGCGCGGCAGTTGGGAGGAAATACGTACGGCCAACGCCGGCAAAGCGATGGTCGTGCATCTCTGGGGGCTGAGCTGCGCGCCCTGCCGGATCGAGATGCCGAATTGGGGCAAGCTCGCTGCCGAGCGTCCGGGTCTTAATCTCGTCCTGATCAATGCGGATTTCATTCCCAATGAGGGTCGCGCGGTTGCCGCCATGCTTTCAGCGAGCGGATTGGCTGGCGTCGAGAACTGGACTTTTGCCGACGGTTTTGTCGAAAGATTGCGTTTCGAGATCGATCCGGCATGGCACGGGGAGTTGCCGCTGACGATTCTCATTGGGCGCGACGGCACAAGGACCCTGATGGACGGCATTGCCGATCTTGAGAGAGTACGAGCCTGGCTCGAGAACCAGAACGCGCAGTGATGCCGCCGCGACGGCGCACGCCAGCACAGACAAACCTGTTTGAAGCACCTGCTCCTGCACTGCCTGAGGGCTTTACCTATCGCCCGCGCTTCCTGTCCGAGGCCGTGGAGCAGAACCTGCTGAAGGACGTGCGCGGCCTTCCATTCCGCGAATTTGAATTCCACGGATTTCTGGGGAAGCGGCGAATCGTCTCTTTCGGCTGGCGCTATGATTTCAATGGCGGCGGATTGCAGAGAACCGAGGACATTCCGGAATTTCTCCGAACGGTTCGCGAAAAGGCTGCCGCGTTTGCGGGGCTGCCCACCTCGAATCTGCAGCAGGTGCTGATCACCGAATACCGCCCTGGCGCGGCGATCGGCTGGCATAAGGATCGCAGCGTGTTCGGAGAGGTGGTGGGCATATCCCTTCTGTCTTCCTGTATGTTCCGATTGCGGCGCAGGACCGAAGCGGGCTGGCAGCGCGCCTCGCTCCGGCTTGAGCCGCGTTCGGCCTATCTGCTCGCAGGCAGTGCGCGCACGCAGTGGGAGCACAGCATTCCGGCCGTGGACGATCTGCGCTACTCGCTCACCTTCCGGAATTTGAAAGAATCCCTCCGCAGGAGGAGTTAGGCGAGAAGCTCCGCGACCCCTCCAAAATCAAGCAATGCGAACGCGTTTGTTGGATTACGCGCGGAGCAGGGCCAATGCAGCATCGAGTATGACAGGCCGCGCCAAGCCAACCTACAAGAATATCGCGCTTGTGCTCGCAAGCCTGGTTTTCAGCCTATCGCTCATCGAGCTTGCCTTGCGGCTGCTCGGATGGTCGTTTCCGATCTTCGCTCAACCCGACTCCAATCTAGGCTGGTCCTTCCGTCCACGGCTGCAAGGCTGGGCGACGCATGAGAATACCGCCTATGTTCGCATCAATCGCTTGGGCTTTCGCGGAGCTGATTGGGCGCAGGAGGCGCGCGGATTTCGCATTGCCGTTCTGGGCGACTCTTTCGCGGAATCATCGAACTTGACGGAAGAGCAGGCCCTCACCACGGTAATCCAGCAAAACCTCCGCGTCTGCCCGGCATTCGCGGGCGGGATTGAAGTTCTTAATCTCGGCGTTTCGGGATACGGCACCGGGCAGGAATACGTCTTGCTCACAACTCGTCTGGAGGCGCTGCGTCCCGACATGGTGCTCCTCGCCTTCTATGCAGGAAATGACGTTGCAAACAATGTCCGCGCGTTGAGCGAACCGGGTCAGACGGAAAAACCGTATTTCAGCGTATCGCCCGAAGGCGGCCTTATGCTGGATGACAGCTTCCACGCGAGCGCAACCTTCCGGAACACGGTCGCGCGCGACTGGAGCAAACGCGTGATCAACGCTTCCTATTTGTTGCAGGCGTTCAAGCAGCTCGCGGCGGGCAAGCCCGTCATTCCCGAGCCAAAATCCCTGGATCCCGTCCACGTGGGCGTTGCGGCACAGCCGCCGCTGTTTGCGCCGGAATACATCGAGCTGTTCGCGCCGCCGCGCGATGAGACGTGGGCCGGCGCCTGGGCAGTTACCGAGAAGGTACTCACAAGCATGCGCGAGTGGGCGCAAGCGCGGCGGATGCAATTCGGCATCATCATCATACCCGCACCCATACAGGTGCTGCCGACACCGGAGCTGCGTCGGGCGGCTGTAGCCAAATTCGGCCTTGAAGATTTGGAATATCCGGTCGAGCGCATTGCACGAGCGGCGCAAAGCACGGAGACTCCGTTCCTGGACCTGCGCGACCCGCTGCGCAAAGAGGGCGACGCGAAACAAATTTTTCTTTACGGTTTCTCACCGCGTTATGGCGATGGGCATCTCAATGCGGTCGGGAACTCGGTGAGCGGGGACACGATTGCGGCCTGGGTCTGCGAGCAGCGCGCGGCACACCAGCAATGAACCGCTTGACGGGCCTGCCTCCGTGAAGCAATACGCCGCGTCATTTTTCGCATAGCACGAAAGCTGATGGATCAGAGCAAGTCAATATCGACATCTCACGAGCGCCTCTCGGGTGACGAAGAAAGCACGCCGGCGTCCGATCGTCAGTTCGGCATCGTGATAGCTGTCGCATGCGCGCTGCTGTCATTGCTCAATGCCTGGCGAGGGGGGGTATGGTGGCCTGGAGGCTTGGCGATCGCTGTTCTGTTTGCGGCCGGAGCTATGTTTGCGCCAAACCTACTCAAACCGCTCAACCTCCTCTGGTTCAAATTCGGCCTGCTTCTCCACCGCGTAATCAATCCGGTGGTTATGGCGCTGTTATATTATGTCAGCGTCGTGCCGACAGCTCTCATCATGCGCGCCCTGGGCAACGACATGCTTGGGCTCAAGCTCGACCGTAATGCAACAACCTACTGGATCCCGCGCCAGCCGCCCGGACCGGCGCCGGAGACCATGAAAGACCAGTTTTAGGAGCGACCCAGTGTGGCGGTTCAGAAGTCCGCATCATTCTTCCGGCGAGTTCAATTGCGGACTTCTGAACCAAAGCCACACTGGATTCAATAACCTGCTAGTGTCCTTCGATTCCGAAGTTCGCAAACGCGGGTGCTGCACGATGAAACGAACTTCGGAATCGGGACACTAGTGATGGATTTCCTCGCGGAACTCTGGCGCTTCATGCGCGTGCGCAAGAAATTCTGGTTGCTACCCATTCTCATGACCATGATCGTATTTGGCGGGCTCGTTGTGTTGACCAAGGGCTCCGCGGTCGCTCCTTTCATCTACACGTTATTCTAACGCGCCTGGAGCGGAATGAACTTTTTTGCAGCTCGCCATCCCCCACTAGTCGTTTGCTGGAGCATGATTTTTTCTGAAAACCCGTTCCCATTTTTCGGAATCATGCTTTAATGCGCGTCCTCGGCATCTCTGCTTTCTATCACGACAGCGCAGCGGCGCTGGTTCAGGATAACACCGTGCTCGCGGCGGCGCAGGAGGAGCGCTTCACCCGCCGCAAGCACGATGCATCCTTCCCCCATGAGGCTATCGAGTACTGTCTCACCTCGACGGGCTCGCGGCTCGAAGAGCTCGACCACGTCGTCTTCTATGACAAGCCGTTCCTCAAGTTCGAGCGGCTGCTGCAGACCTATGTGGCCTTTGCGCCGCGCGGCTTTGCCTCGTTTCGCATGGCAGTGCCGCTTTGGCTGCGCGAGAAGCTGTTTCAGAAATACCTTCTGCGCAAGGAGCTGCGCCGGTTCAGCGAGAGCTTCGATTGGAAGAACCGGCTCCTGTTCTGCGAGCACCATCTCAGCCACGCGGCGTCGGCTTTCTATCCGTCACCGTTTGAGGAAGCGCTTGTGCTGACAATGGACGGGGTGGGCGAATGGGCTACGACCTCGGCAGCGCTCGGGCGGGGAAACGATCTTGAGGTGTTTGCGGAAATGCATTTTCCGCATTCGCTCGGGCTGCTTTATTCGGCTTTTACGTACTACACGGGCTTCAAAGTGAATTCCGGAGAATACAAGCTCATGGGGCTCGCGCCCTACGGCGAACCAAAATACGCAGACCTGATTCTTGACCAACTGATCGATCTCAAGCCCGACGGCTCCTTTCGGCTTGACCTGCGCTATTTCGACTATTGCACCGGGTTGACGATGACGAATGAGCGTTTCTGCGCTCTGTTCGGCCGCCCAGTCCGCAAAGCGCATGAGCCGCTGATGCAATTTCACATGGATGTCGCTGCCTCCATTCAGGTCGTGCTCGAGGAAGCCGTGCTGCGCCTGGCGCGGGGGCTCAAGAAATCGACCGGCGCGCAAAATCTTTGTCTCGCCGGCGGGGTCGCGCTCAATTGCGTCGCCAACGGCAAAGTGCTGCGCGAAGGGATATTCGAAAACATCTGGATTCAGCCGGCCGCGGGCGACGCGGGAGGCGCGGTCGGGGCGGCGCTCGCCGCTGTTCACCTCTATCGGGACGCACCGCGCAGGCCGAACGGCGGCGACGGCATGGCAGGAGCCTTTTTGGGCCCAAGGTTTCAGCAAAGCGAGATCGAGCGCAATCTTACGGCGGCCGGCGCGCGCTTTGACGTGGCAAGCACCGATAAGATGATCGACATCGCTGCCAACGCATTGGCCGATGGGCGCGCCGTGGGCTGGTTCCAGGGCCGCATGGAGTTCGGACCACGCTCGCTGGGGGCACGCTCCATACTCGCCGATCCGCGCTCGCCCACCATGCAGCGCACCCTGAATCTCAAAATCAAATATCGCGAAAGCTTTCGACCGTTTGCGCCGGCAGTGCTTGCTGAAGATGCATCTCGCTGGTTCGATATGAGTAATGAGAGCCCATACATGCTCCTCGTCGCGGATGTCCGGCAGGAGCGACGGCGCAGCATGAGCACCGAGGAGCAGGCGCTATTCGGCATCGAAAAGCTCAACGTCGCTCGCTCGGAGATCCCGGCGGTCACCCACGTGGATTACTCCGCGCGCGTGCAAACGGTACATGCGAACACTAATCCGCTCTTTCACCAGCTGCTGACGCGATTCAAGGCGCTCACCGGCTGCCCCGTTCTGGTCAACACAAGCTTCAACGTGCGCGGTGAGCCGATCGTCTGCACCCCTTCCGACGCGTTTCGCTGCTTCATGGGCAACGAGCTCGACATGCTGGTGATCGGCAACTGCATCCTGCACAAGAGCCAGCAGGATGCGAGGCTGAAACTCGACTACAGCTCAGCTTTCGAGCTTGATTGATTGTAGTCGAGCCGAATAGACCTGATACGCTCATGCCCGATGACGCAAATTACATTTTTCTGCCGGCAGCGAAGACCGGTGATGTTGCCGAAGGTACGGCCACCAAGGTCTCTGTGGGAGATTGTGACATTGCGCTCTTCAATGTGGGCGGAACATTCTACGCCACCGCCGAGAGCTGCACGCATGCTTTTGCCTCGCTGGTCGACGGCTACATCGATGGCGATGAGGTTGAATGCCCGCTGCACGGGGCGCGTTTTTCGATTCCGACAGGGCAGGTATTGGCAGAGCCCGCAACGGAGAATCTTGCGGTCTATCCGGTGCGGGTCGAGGATGACTTGATCCTGGTCGGCATCCCAGCAAACACTAATCTCGCGCCGCCATCCTGAGTGCTCGGCACGCTGCGCGGCCCTCGAAGGATGGCGTCTCAGTCTGTGGCTTGCATGCTTCGAGGCTCCGCGGCTAGCGGAGAACCCTTTAAGCATCATGCAGAAACACAGCAAGCTTGGAGCGGATGAATGGACCTTGGTTACCTGACCCGCGAAATTCTCACGGAGATCCTCACGTTTGCGAATGGGTTCGGAATAGCCGGGGGACTTCTCTACATCTTTTCCATCTCCAGAAAGACGCTCATTCCGCTGCGCGTCGCAGCCATTGCGAGCGGCTTCTGTTTCCTCGGTTCTGCCATTTTATCCCACTCTATCCCCTCTATGTTTCTCTACGGGCTGTTGCTTCCGCTCAACTGTATCCGGCTGTTTCAAATGCTGCGGCTTATCCGCAAAGTCCAAGGTGCTGCCGCTGGCGACTTATCCATGGAGTGGCTCAAGCCTTTCATGACCAGGCGAAACTGCCGCACAGGGGAAATGCTGTTTCGCAAGGGCGACGTCGCGAAGGAAATGTTTATCGCCGTCACAGGCAGATATCGCGTTGTGGAAATCGACAAGGAGATGCTGCCGGGACAAATCTTCGGGGAGCTGGGTCTGCTGACATCCGAAAATCGACGCACCGCGTCCATCGAATGCATGGAAACCGGGCAGGTGCTTACGATCCGCTACGACGAGGTGTGGGAACTTTATTTCGAGAACCCGGAGTTCGGTGTCTATTTTCTTCGCCTCACCAGCGAGCGGCTGCTGCGCGATGTGGCCCGGCTTCAGGGGCAGCTGACCGCCGCGAGCACGTGAGAATCAGAACAGACGAGCCTCAGGAGTTTATGCCTGAGCTGTCACCTCAGCGCCTTTTCCGTCCTCTGACATCTGCCCCCTGTCTCCCCGCTTCTGCCCACTGATGTTGAAGACGCGCACCGGCCGGTGAAAGCCCTTGAGCTGCAACTCCCCCGCCGCTTCCGTCGTGGCGGCTTCCTCGATTGCGGCCGCCACTTTGCTTTCGACGAGAATCTGACCGTCCTGGGCGTCCGCGCATAATCGCGCGGCGAGATTGACCACGGTTCCCACCGCGCCGTAGTCGAACCTGCCCTCGAAACCGATCCGGCCGAGGGTGGCATAGCCATGCGCAATGCCGACACCAAAACCGAGCTCATATCCGAGCTTCCGCCATTTCGCGAGCAGCTCGCCCACGCGCTCTCGCATTTCGAGTGCCATGCGCGCCGCGCGCAGGCTTGGGTCGGAACAAGGTACCGGATCATTGAAAAAAACCATGATTGCATCGCCGGCAAAGCGTTCGACGGTGCCCTCATGTTTGTGCACGATCGTGCCGAGTACGGCGTGGTATTCGCGCAGAACCGACATTACCTCTTCGGGTTCGGTCGATTCGGAAAACGCGGTAAATCCCCGCAGGTCGCAAAACACCACCGTAATCGGCCGGCGATGACTCTCCAAAGCGGCGTGGTTTCCCGAGGAGAGGATGAGCTTGGCTACCTGCGGGGACAAGAATCGCTCCAGTCCCTTCGCGCGCTCGATTTCCGAGAGCTGCTGCTGCACGCGCTCCTCGAGCGTGCGGTTCCACGCGTTGACCTGATCGTGCAGCTCCTTAAGCCGCAGCACCGATTTCACACGCGCGACCAGCGCCATCTGATCAATGGGCTTGGTCAGGTATTCGTCCGCTCCCGCCTCGAGCCCGGTGACGACGTCCTCGCTGGCCGCTTTCGCGGTGACCAGGATGATGGGCATGAAAGGCAGGCTCGAATCCGACTTGAGCCGGCGCGTTACCTCGATGCCGTCGAGCTTGGGCATCATCACATCGAGCAAGATGAGGTCCGGGAGGAGTTCCTTGGCGGCCGTCAACGCTTCCTCGCCGTCGCACGCCTGCGACAGGTCGTAGCCCTGGGTTTCCAGCCGCGTTAACAGGATGTCGCGGTTCATCTCGTTATCGTCAACGATGAGGATGCGGGGAGGATTGTGCATGCAACAACCTACGGCACGTATTCGCGGATCTTGGCAAGTAGCGCGCGCGGGCTGTAGGGCTTGGCCACGTAGCCATCAGCACCAGCCGCACGCGCCTTCTCTTCATCGCCGCTGAGCGCATACGAGGTAACCACGATGACGGGCGTGGAATTCAGCGCAGGATTGGCTTTGATGCGCCGGGTCGCCTCGTAGCCGTCGAGCTCGGGCAACTGGATATCCATGAGAATGAGATCCGGCCGGTGCTCGTTGGCGGCCTTGATGGCCTGCTCCCCGTCGCCGGCCTCAATCATCTCGTAGCCCGCATTCGCCAGAAGATCGCGCAGGATCTGCCGGTTGTCCTCCTGATCTTCCACGACCAGAATCCGTCTGCTCATGCTCGTGCCGCCTGCGGCTGTTGCTCGGCTTTCACCGGAACCGTGAACGAGAAGGTCGCGCCGTGACCGACCTCTGAGTCGACCCAAATGCGCCCCCCGTGCATCTCGATGATCTTCCGCGCAATGGAGAGTCCGAGGCCCGTACCACCTTTTTTCTTGGTGGCCGAGCTGTCGGCCTGCTGGAATTCCTCGAAAATTTTTGCCTGGTCCGCGGATGAAATCCCAGGCCCTGTATCACAAACAGAGAGCGTATAGGCGCCATTGCTGGCGGAGGCCTTGATCGCAACCTCGCCCTGGTCGGTGAATTTGATAGCATTGCCGACGAGGTTCAGCAGCACCTGCGTGAGGCGCCGTTCATCCCCCCTCGCGGTTGGAAGATCTTTCGGCAGATCCACTTTGAGCGCCAGCTGCTTCGCCTGTGCAAGCGACTCGACCGCCGCGAACACGTTATGCACCACCTGCTTGATGGAATAATCGCCAAGCGAAAGCGTGAGCTGGCCGGCCTCGATTTTGGAAAGATCGAGCACATCGTTGATCAGACCCAACAGATGCTTGCCGTTGCTCTGCACCCGATCGAGCACCCCGCGCATCTTGCCCGGCACTTCCCCATAGATGTCGTCCAGGATGAGCTCGGTATAACCGAGAATGGCATTGAGGGGGGTGCGCAGCTCGTGACTCATATTCGCGAGGAACTGCGACTTGTGCTGGCTCGCGACCGCGAGCTCCTGGCTCTTTGCCTCAATCTCGTGGAACAGGCGCGCGTTCTGGATGGCCAGCACGGACTGCGCCGCAAAGGTCAGCAGCAGCTCGGTGGTCTGACGGGCGAATTCGCCAGGCTGCGTACGGCGAACCACAAGCGCACCCACAGTTTCTTCCGCCCCGACCAACGGCACCACGAGAAGCGCGCGATACCCCGCCTTGAGAATGAGGTCGTGCACAGGCGTGCCAGGCACGTTGCGCAAATCCGGAATCTGCATGGGAGTGCGCTTTTCCGCAGCCTGCACCACGACGTCCACCGTCCCGATGTGATGTTGTTTGATGTTCTCGATCAGTTCGGCGGTCATGCCATAGGAAGCGCGCAGCTCGAATTGGCCACTGCCCTCGTTAAACACATAGATCGTGCCGGCCTCGGTTTCGGACAGCTGCACGGCCTTGGCCACGATGGTGTTGAGCACCGCTTCCAGATCAAGCGTCGAATTGACGGCCTGGCTTACCTCGCCAAGCGCGCGCAGCTCCGCCACGGATTGCGCCAGCTCGCGCGTGCGGGTTTCCACCTTCTGTTCGAGGTCGGCATATGAGTCCTCGAGCTTGCTCGCCATGTCGTTGAACTGGTCGGCAAGGCCCTCGAGCTCGTCCCCGGTCTTGATGGAGATACGCTGGCTCAGATCGCCGGTGCCGATGCGTGCGTCTCCCTCACGCAACGCACGGATCGGTCCCACCATGCGCCGCGCCAGAATCAGTCCCGCCAGGAACGCAAACAAAAGCGCTGCCATCAGGAGAATGCCGGAGCGCTCGATGGTGCTGAACAGGGGGGCGTAGGCCTCCGCCACCGGCAATTCGACGAACACAAGCCAGCGCAGGGGGTTC
>DATCJI010000373.1:0-4170 GCA_036562835.1 Xanthobacteraceae bacterium
ACCGGCAGATCATTCCCGAGATCGTCAAAGCGGCTCCTGATGCGGTTCTTGTCGTCGTGACTGATCCGCCGGACCCGCTTGCCGACGTGGCACGCGAGGTCGCCAAACATTCCGCTGTCCTGAGTGCGGGCACGTATCTCGACACCCAGCGCTTTCGCGTGCACCTGGGCAACCATTTTGGCGTGGACCCGGGCTCCGTCGACGCCCAGGTGATCGGAGACCACGGCACGTCGCAAGTGTTTCTCTGGTCTTCCGCGCGCGTAGGCGGCGTTGCCGCTTCGGCCCTCTTGCGCGCGCGACAGAGAGGACGCGCCCATGCCATGGCGGAGCTGCGCGACAAGCTGGAGAAAGAAGTGCGATACGCTAACATCAGCATCATCGAAGGCCACGAGGCGAGCCAATACGGCATTGGCATGGTATCGGCGCGCATCGCCGAGATGGTTCTCAACGACGAGCGTGCGGCGATTCCGATCGGCAGCTTCCAGAAAAACTTTGGCGTGACGCTGTCGCTCCCGAGCGTTGTGGGCCGTGCGGGCGTGCTCGAAGTGCTTATGCCGGAGCTGTCGGACGAAGAGCGCGCCGGGCTGGAGCGAAGCGCCGCGACGCTTAAGTCGGCGCTTGAGCACGTGCGCTGATGCGGGCCGATCTCGCACGCTGCGGCGCTGCGGCGCTGGTGCATCTGTTTGCCACCAGGCAGGCGTCGCCCGTGGAGGCGACCAAGGCCACGCTTGAGCGGGTCAAGCGATACAATCCCCGCTATAACGCATTCTGTCTGGTCGACGAGGACGCGGCACTTGCCTCGGCGCGGGCGTCGGAAGCGCGCTGGCTGCGAGGGGAGCCGGCAAGTCATATTGATGGCGTCACCGCCACGATCAAGGACATCGTGCTGACCAGAGGTTGGCCGACCTTGCGCGGCTCCCGCAGCACGGATCGGAAGCAGTTCTGGGACGAAGATGCTCCCGCGGTCGCACGCCTGCGCGAAGCGGGTGCAGTGCTTATCGGCAAGACGACAACCCCCGAGTTCGGCTGGAAGGGCGTGTGCGATTCACCGCTCACCGGCATCACGCGCAATCCGTGGAATGCGGAGCGCACGCCGGGAGGATCAAGCGGCGGGGCCGCAGTGGCGGCCGCCCTCGGCATGGGCTGCCTTCACCTCGGCACAGACGGCGGCGGGTCTATCCGTATCCCGGCGGCGTTTTCCGGCGTGTTCGGCATCAAGCCGACGTTCGGCCAGGTGCCCGCATATCCGCTGAGCCCGTTCGGCACGGTCGCCCATCTCGGGCCAATCACGGCGCGCGTCGATGACGCAGCGCGCATGCTCACCGTCATCTCAAGACCCGATACGCGCGACTGGTATGCATTGCCCTATTTGGCACGCGATTTTTCGCAAACCCTCGACGGCGGCGTGCACGGGTTGCGGATCGCGCTGAGCACGACGCTCGGCTACGCCAAAGTTGATGCGGAAATTATCGCGCTCGTCGAGCAGGCAGCCGCGCGGCTTGCGGAGCTTGGCGCGAGAGTCGAACGGCGCGATCCCGGATTTGGAGATCCTGCGAAGATCTTCGAAGCGCACTGGCTCACGGGCGCTGCCAACGTGCGTCACGCAGTGCCTGCGGAAAAACACGCGCTGCTCGAGCCCGGCTTCAATCATTTTGCCGACCTCGGCGAGCGCATTCCGCACATGGAGTATATCAAGGCGATGAACAAGCGCGCCGCGCTCGGCGCGCATATGGCAAAGTTTCACACCGAGTTCGATGTCCTGCTGACGCCAACGATGCCCATCGCGGCATTCGAAACCGGGCGGCTCACTCCTTCCGGCCTCGACCAGACGAGCTGGACTGTATGGACGCCGTTCAGCTTCCCGTTCAATCTGACACAGCAGCCTGCTGCGTCCATTCCGTGCGGCCTCACCTCATCCGGCCTGCCCGTCGGGCTGCAGATCGTCGCCGCAAAGTATCGCGACGATTTGGTCCTGCGCGTCGCACGCGCCTGCGAGAGCGTGCATCCCATCGCCAGCCCACCTGGTTAAATCCGATGGGCCCCGGCCATGACGCCATAAGTCAACTTGATAATGCGGCGGTAAGACGTTATCTTACATCGCATGAAAACAACAGTTTCCTCGAAAGGCCAGATCGTGCTTCCGGCTGAGCTCCGCGAGCGGGACCGCATCGAAGCAGGCCAGGAGTTCGAGGTCGAGCGTCTCGGTCGCGGCGAGTACCGCCTTAAACGGCGTTCGTCACGGATCAATGAAGGCGTGCTCCAATGGCTTTTGGCATGTCCTGAGAAGGGTTTTTTCGTCCCCATAGAATCCGAATCTACTGACACGCTGTGAGATATCTGGTCGACGCCAACGTTCTCAGTGAGCCGACGAAGCCCGTGCCCAATCGGAGTGTCGTGGAGTGGCTCGCGCACAATGAAAGGGAGCTTGCGGTCGATCCCATCATTCTCGGCGAGCTGCAATTCGGCATTCTCTTGCTGCGGAGGGGAAGAAGGCGCGCTGCACTGGAGCAGTGGTTCACTGCGGGGATTCGGCGGGTTCATTGTCTACCTTGGGAAGCGCCGACCGGTCTGAAATGGGCGGAGCTTCTTGCAAATCTCCGCACCTCCGGTCGGTCTATGCCGATTAAAGACAGTCTGATTGCAGCGACGGCCCTCGTTCACGATCTTATTGTGGTGACCCGCAACCGTGCCGATTTCGCCAAGGCAGGGGTCAGCATTGTTGACCCGTTCGCGATCTGATCATCCTCGGATTTTACGTCGACATTGCCAAGTCCAGTTTACCGGATTTCGCTCGCGCCCGATCCCGGCTACGCTTTGTGCATGAGCAGCGAGGCACCGATATTCGACGAGAGTTTCCGCGCGAAATTGCGCGAGCTTCTGATGTGGCGCCGCGATGTACGGCGCTTTCGTCGGGACGCACTGCCCGCGGGCACCCTGGAACACCTGCTGGAGGCGGCGTGCCTCGCGCCGTCGGTCGGCTTGAGCCAGCCATGGCGTTTCGTGATCGTGGACGATCCGCACCGCCGGCGCGCCGTGCTCGAGGACTTCCGGTCCTGCAACGCGGAAGCATTGCAAACCTACGCCGGCAAGCTCGCGGTTCAGTATGCCCAGCTCAAGCTTGCGGGCCTGGAAGAAGCGCCTTGCCACCTTGCGGTGTTCGCCGACCCGGCGACCGGAACCGGCTACGGTCTCGGCCGCAAAACCATGCCCGAAATGCTCGAATATTCGGTGGTTGCAGCGATTCAAACGCTGTGGCTCGCAGCCCGTGCGGAAGGTATCGGTATGGGCTGGGTCTCCATTCTTAATCCCGAGAAGATCAAGAAGCTGCTGGAAGTTCCGGGGACATGGCGCCTTCTCGGCTATTTCTGTCTTGGTTATCCGCAGAGCGACAGTGACACCCCGGAGCTTCAGCGCGCCGGCTGGGAAAAGCGACAGCTTCCTGAAGATTTCATTTTGCGCCGCTGAGCTACTTCACGGTGATGTCGTAGGTGTATTTCAGGTTCTGGCCCGAGCTGTTGACGATTTCGATGACGATCCTGTCGTCGCCCTGCGCGTTGTCGTTCGGGGTGTACAGCAGACGCATTCCCTCGATCGGCTTGCCGTTGCAGCTTTTGCGCGGGTTGGTCTCGGGATAGTACATCAGCACCGTGCCCTTGCTCACCACCGCTTTTCCGTTCTGCGGCGGCTCGACCAGGCGCACATCCACCCATTCAAGCGGGGGCGCAGTCCAGCTTCACTGCGTAAAAGGCGTCCAATGTCGAGGTACGTCCCGCTACTGCCGCCTTGGCGAAGGCCTTCTCGACGAGTTGCGCATGCGCAGCAACAGGGGCCGCCACAACCGCCGCCGCTGCGAGAATGAGGTGTTTCATTTTCATGGCCGTATCCTTCCGCGTATCCGATAATGCGCTTATAGGCCGACATGCATTGCGGAAGCGGTGACGGCGATCACAGAATATGCGTTAGCCAAACCCGCGCGAAGCCAAAGTCGCGCAGGATTGTCTAGGTGCCAATGGTCCGCGCCAGCACATCAACCGCCCCACCCGCCGCGTAGGGCACGAGAATGTGCACCGGCTTTGTCGGGAACGACTGCGCGGCGGTAAACGTGAGCGTCAGTGCGACGAGCATCAGACGGTCACAAACGATCATAATGCGTCTCCTCTACTTTTCTCT
>DATCJI010000457.1:0-3812 GCA_036562835.1 Xanthobacteraceae bacterium
CGTCACCAGCGGCACACCCGGCGAAACGTATTCGCCGGGCTCCAAATTGCGCTGATAGACCTGGGAGGCCACCGGCGCGTAGACCGTCATCTGATCGATGATGGATTGCACCGCCTTGATATCGGCGAGCGCTTTGGCGACCCTCGCCACCGCGATCTCGCGCTCCTCGCGCGTGTAGCCGTTCACCGCCTGCTCGTACGCCGACTTGGCCTGATCCGCGGAGCGTTGGCTTTCGTGCAGCGAATCGGTCGCCTGGTCGAGGCGCGCAATGGGAGCATTGCCGTGCTCAGCGAGTTGGCTGACGCGGTCATACGTCTTTTGCGCCAGCACCACGCTCGCCTGCGCGCGCTCGAGCTCGGCCTTGCGCGCCGCAATCACTTCTGCGCGCGTGCCGGCATGGATATTGGCAAGCTGCGCGTCGGCAACGATCTTGGCCGCCACGGCCTGCTCATGCTTCGCGATGGTCTCGGGATTGTCGATCTTGACCAGCACGGCGCCGGCCGCGAGGTCCTGGCCGCGCTCGACCGGGACTTCGGCGACGCGTCCGTCGACCCGCGCTGCAATGTCCATCCGGGTCGCGTCCGCCTCGCCCTGCACGAGCAGCGGCTGCGGCCGCACCAGATACCAGATCGACAGGCCGATCACGGCAAGTATGACCGCGCCGACAACAATGGATGGAAGGTGGTTGGGGAGCGCCCGCCGCTTGGCCGCACCGCTCAAGTTGCTGACGGCATCACCGCGCGGCCTTCCGGTGTCGCTGCGCATTTCAGGCGTCGGGCCGCGCGCCGCCTGAGCGACTGGCGTTTGCGGGTCAGGATTCGGCGTTTCCATCGCACGCTCGTTTGAGCTTGCAGGCAGGCCCGCGCGCTTGATCGCTCGCCTGAAGTGCGGCCCCACAGTTGAAGGGGCACATCGGCCGAACAAGCTAGCTCCGAACATTAGCGATTTAGCACATTCGCGTCACCACACGACGTTCAGATCGGTGACGGTAGAGAGGTGTTGATGGCACGACGTAAAATTGGACTAGCGGCTCGACGTCTCGGAGCATGAGCCCGGACGCTGGCGCGCGGCAGCCCCGCCCCTCCAGCGGTATGGCGCAGCAGACTTCGCAGCTTATCTTAGCGACTGCGGGGCTCGGCCCGGATAGCCAGGGGCGCATGACCGAAATGCCTGAAGAACGCATGGAGCGGCGGCTTGCCGCCATTCTGGCGGCGGACATTGCAGGGTACAGCGCCCTGATGGGCGCGGATGAGGCCCGCACGGTGCGCGATCTCAAAGGGCACCAGGCCATCGTGCTGCCGATGATCGGGGAGTTTGCCGGGCGCATCATCGATACCGCCGGAGACGGCATTCTTGCCGAGTTCGCCAGTGTGGTGAACGCCGTCAAATGCGCACTCGCGATCCAGTCCACGATGGCGCAGCGCAATGCAGGCGTTGAGCCCGAGCGCCGCATGCAGTTCCGGGTCGGCATCAATATCGGCGACGTGGTCTATGACGATGTGCGCATCTACGGCGATGGCATCAACGTGGCAGCGCGGCTGGAGGGGATCGCGGAACCCGGCGGGATCTGCATCTCAGGCAAGGTGCATGAGGAAATCAGCGGACGCATTGAATTTGTAAGCGAAGACATGGGTGAGCAGCAGCTCAAGAACATCGCGCGGCCGGTGCGTACCTACCGGGTCCGTGTTGGTGGCGGCACGTCAGCACTGGAATCGGCGCCTGCGCTCCCCGACAAGCCATCCGTCGCAGTCCTGCCGTTCCAGAACATGAGCGGCGATCCGGAGCAGGAGTATTTCGCCGACGGCATCACCGAGGATCTGATCACCGATCTCTCGAAGGTCCGCGGGCTGTTCGTAATCGCGCGCAACTCCTCGTTTGTCTACAAGGGCAGATCCGCGAAGGTGCAGGAGATCGGGCGCGACCTGGGCGTGCACTTCGTGCTTGAAGGGAGCGTCCGCAAGGCCGGCAATCGTGTGCGCATCACCGGCCAGCTGATCGATGCTCGCACGGGCGGGCATCTCTGGGCGGAGCGGTTCGATCGCGAGCTCACCGACATCTTCTCCACGCAGGACGAGGTGGTCGAGAAGATTGTCGGCGCGCTCTCCGTAACGCTCACTCCAAGCGAGGAGCGGCGGCTGCGGCAGCGCGAGACCGCCAATGTGGAGGCCTACGAGGCCTGGCTGCGTGCGCGCGAGCTGCTCAAGCGGGGCACGCGCGAGTCAGTGATGCAGGCCCGTGCAATGTACCGCCGGGCAATTGAGATCGACGCAAATTTCGCGGCGCCGTATGCAGGTTTGGCGCTCGCGGGGATCGCGGATTACGTGAGCGACTGGGCGCCCGATCCGACACGGGCGCTGGAAGAGGCGGATCAGTGGGCGCGCCGCGCCATGGAGCTGAACAACCAGGAGCCGGCGAGCCACTTGGCACTCGGCAGTGTGCTGATGTGGCGGCGCGATCACGATGGTGCGCTCGCGGAGTTTCGCCGCGCCACTGCACTCGATCGAAACTTTGCCGTGGGTTATGCCACGACGGGCATGGTGCTGATGTATGCCGGGCGACCGGTCGAGGCGCTCGAGCCGATCGCGATGGCGATGCGCCTCGATCCGCACGGCTCGCCGCTGGTGCTGCACACGCTCGCGCAGGCGCACTTCAGCCTGGGAGACTATGACACGGCGGCCCGGCATCTGCTCGAGCGCATCGCCCGCATGCCCGGCACCGATGCAAGCCGCATGCTCCTGGCGTCCTGCTACGGCCATCTTGGGCGCGCCGAAGACGCACGCGACGCCTGGGCGGAGCTGCTCAAGGTGAACCCAAACTTCTCGCTGAAGCAGCGTGCGCGTGTGTTGCCGTACAAGGATCCTGGCGATTTTCAAAAGATCGTTGAGGGGCTGGCCAAGGCCGGCTTGCCGTAAGCGCTCCTGATATACATCGTTCTATACCTGTGCTCACGCCCAGCCGTACTTGAGCGGCAGCAACTCGATAATCCTGCAATCAATACTGAAGACTTGCAGTCGTTTCATCGCAAGACATCTTGGAATTCGATTCGCCATGTCCGCGAAGGCGAACTAGCCTATAGCGCGATAGCGTTTTCGCAAACCGCTATCACGCTCTATTTATTTGGCAGAGCATGATCATTTCCGAAAACCGGTTCCCACTTTTCGGGATCATGCTTTAGCGCGGCAAATTGGAGCCCGATTATGTCGAAGTATGATGCAATTATTATTGGTACCGGACAGGCTGGACCGGCCTTGGCGCGGCGCTTGGTGGCCGCGGACTGGAACATTGCGATCATCGAACGCAAGCTCTTCGGCGGCACATGCGTGAACACCGGCTGCACCCCCACCAAAACACTCGTGGCCAGCGCATATGCGGCGCATGTTGCGCGCCGTGCCCGCGATTACGGCGTGAAAATTGAAGGGCCGATCAATGTCGACATGAAGGCCGTTAAAGCGCGGAAGGACGCTGTTGTGGCTCCATCGCGCAATGGCGTCGAGCGATCGCTGAAGACGCTGAAAGGTTGCACGGTATACGAAGGCGAGGCCCGCTTTGTCGCGGAAAAGAGGATAGCCGTGAATGATGCGGAGCTCACCGCCGATCGCATTTTTGTCAATGTCGGCGCGCGCGCAGCAATTCCGCCAATCCCCGGTCTCGATCAAGTTTCCTATCTCACCAACAGCTCGATGATGGAAGTGGATTTTCTCCCCCCACATCTCGTCATCCTGGGCGGCAGCTACATCGGGCTCGAATTCGGCCAGATGTATCGTCGCTTCGGCAGTCAGGTGACAATCATTGAGCTCGCACCGCGGCTGATC
>DATCJI010000474.1:0-1686 GCA_036562835.1 Xanthobacteraceae bacterium
TGCATCTCTTGATGCGCTCACGCGCGAGGATTTGTCGATGGAGCTCATGCGCATCTGGCAGCAGGAGCCGAAAACCGTTCTGTTCGTGACGCACAGCATCCCGGAGGCCGTCCTGCTCGGCGACGAGGTCCTGATCATAAGCTCGCGGCCGGGCCGTCTGCTGCGCAGATTGAGCATAGAAATACCCCGCCCGCGCGACCTGTCCGTGATGCAGCTGCCGCTGTTTCAGGAGTATGCGGCCATCATTCGCGTCGAGATTTCACCGGGTCGACGAGATGTCGCGGGCGCAGCCGACACACATGAGGATGATGGAGTGCAGCGCGCGGCTGCACGCTGAAGCCCGGCCACCGCACAGGCTATTCACCGCTCAGAGGCAAACAATTTTACGGCTCCGTCGCAAAACGCAAGCGTCCGGCGGGTCGCAGCGTGTGCAGCTCGAAGGTGCGAATCTCGGTGGCCCCGTTGATCTCGACTGTAACCACAATGCGGTCCTCGGCCACGGACGTGGAGAGAATACGCGCGCCCTTCGGCAAAAACGCCGTGACTTCGGCCGATGCGCCCGCAGCGGCACGTCCGTCCTGCTTGAAAAGCCGATAGCCGATGACGCCCAGCACCGACGCAATCGCAATGAGGGTGGTCGCGCCGGAAATCCCCATCAGCCATCGCACCCTGCGCGCGAAGCGCGCCGCGACCGCATCGGCCGCTTGCTCGTCGTCCGCCGGTGGGCGATGCAGGGGCGCGATGGCGGGTCGTTCCGAGAAATTCATGGTTGCGCCGGATGAAGCAGGCACGCGGCTCGACCGCTTGCTGGCGATGCGCCTGCCCGAGCACTCGCGCTCGCGTCACAAGGCGCTGATCCAGGGTGGTTACGTTGCTCTCAAGGGCGCCACGATCCGCGATCCGGGCCAGCGCGTCAACGCCGGCGACACGATCGCGGTCGAGCTGCCGCGTGCTGTCGAGAGCCCGATTACGGCACAGCGCATCGCGCTCGACATCGTCTATGAGGATGACGCCATCCTGGTGATCAACAAGCCGGCAGGGCTCGTCGTCCATCCCGCCGCCGGCAACTGGTCGGGCACGCTGGTCAATGCGCTTATTGCCCATTGTGGCGAAAGCCTTTCCGGCATCGGCGGCGAAAAGCGTCCCGGGATCGTGCATCGTCTCGACAAGAACACGTCCGGCCTCATGGTGATCGCCAAGTCCGACCGCGCCCATCGGGCGCTGGCTGCGCAATTCGCGGATCACGGCCGCACCGGCGCGTTGCGGCGCGGCTATCTGGCTTTCGTGTGGGGCGCGCCGGACCGCCCGAGCGGCACCATTACCAAGCCGATCGGGCGACATGCGCATGCGCGGGATCGCATGAGCGTGCGCCAGGGCGGCCGCACCGCGATCACGCACTGGGAGCTGCGCGAGCGCTATGCGGGTCGGACGGAAACTGCGCTCGCGAGCCTGCTCGAATGCCGGCTCGAAACCGGGCGCACGCACCAGGTGCGGGTGCATCTCGCGGCCATCGGGCACCCCCTCCTTGGGGACAAAACCTATGGCAGCGGTTTCCTCACAAAGGCCAACCAGCTCGGGCCGGCGGCGCGGGAACAGGTGGAAACCCTTGGCAGACAGGCGTTGCATGCCTATATGCTCGCAATCGAACATCCCCTGGACGGCCGACATCTGGAGTTCCGCTCGGAA
>DATCJI010000060.1:0-6398 GCA_036562835.1 Xanthobacteraceae bacterium
TGAAAATTGTCGCCGTTTCTGTCCGTTGTGCGCCTGTTCCTAAACTGGGCGAGTTTAGGGGCGCTACTACGAAGGCGCTCGAATGTACCTGCAGCCCTTGCAAGCGGGTAGACCAATGTGGGCTGGCGCCACATAACTGCATCTACAAGATCGAGCGCACGGCGCCGAGCCTCGAAGGATGCACGGCCACGATCCGGGCGGGATCCACCGAACTCGGGTAAACTTTACCCGAGATCGGACTTTAAGCGCGCATGTCGGGCAGGCAGGCCGACATGCGTGGCTCGCTCGTTTCACTCGCTCGCACCTTCAGGATGCGTGAGAGGCCGAAAGATTGGCAGCATGATCTTTTCGGAATACGGCCTGAACTCCACCGCCACCTCCATTCCGCATCGCACATTGTCAGGATCGATCGAGGTGACGTGTGAAAGCATGCGCACGCCTTCCTCGAGCTCGATGATGGCGATTACGTAGGGCACGAGCTCCGCAAATGCGCGCTCGATCGGCTGCCGCACGACCGCAAACGTGTAGACGCGCCCCTTGCCCGATGCCTTCTTCCACTCAATCTCAGCGGAGCCGCAATGCGGGCAGAGCGCGCGCGGATAGAAATGATGGCGGCGGCATGCCGGGCACCACGGCAACATCAGCCGTCCTTCGCGGCAGCCCGCCCAGAACGGGTCGGCCTCGGGCGACCGCGTCAGCGCATAGGCTTTGCCGAGCTGCGATCCATAGAGCGAGCGGATATTCTCTGCCATGCAATCAATTCACATCGTATTGCGCAGAATGGCAGTCACTTCGCTGAAAAAGACGCCGCCATTGCCCTGAACCAGCGCAGTGTGCGCGCCCGCAACCTGCCGCTCGCCGCATTCGTTGCGCAATTGCCGGACGGCTTCGACGATCAGGAACATGCCGAACATGCCCGGGTGCACATAGGAAAGCCCGCCGCCGGAGGTATTCAGCGGGACGTCTCCGCCGGGTCCGAAATCGGTGCTTTCGACAAACCTGCCGCCCTCGCCCTTGGGGCAGAGCCCAATGTCCTCGAGCATGATCAGCAACTGGCTGCTGAAGGCGTCATAAATCTCGAAGACATCGATCTCTGATAGATCGACTTTCGCCCGCTCGAAGGCCCGGCGCGCCGACCCGACCGCACCGGAAGTTGTCACGTCCTCTTTGAGCGCGATCGACCGATGCGTGAACGCGTGCCCCGCGCCGAGGAGCTCGATTGGCCTGGAGCGAAGATCGCGCGCGCGCGCCGCGCTCGTCACGATGAAGGCCCCGCCCGCGTCCGAGACAAGGCAGGCATCGAGACGGTGAATCGGCGAAACGACCGGCGGTGAATTGATTACGTCCTCGATGGTTACGGGATCGCGGCGGGTCGCGCGCGGATTGCGCGCCGCCCATTTCCGGCTTTCGACGACCAGCTTTGCGAACTGCTCGCGCCGGGTGCCGTACTGATACATGTGCCGTTGCGCGCACAACGCATAAAGGCCGACGGGAAAGCAGACTCCGAACGGCCGTTCGAAGTCGTCCGGATACTCGGGCGCAAGACTGACGTATTCGCCCTGTCGCGGCGTCGTGCCGTAGCTGACAAGGACCGTTTCGCAGATGCCGGCGCGAATGGCTGCGGCGGCCATGTCCAGGTGCGCAATATTCGAGGCGCCGCCGATGAACGTGCCATCCACAAATCTTGGCTGAAGTGCGAAATATTCCGCGAACGTGATCGGCGGCATGCGTCCGCCGGTCTGCGTGAGCAGGCCATCGATATCGCTGCGCTTCAAGCCTGCGTCAGCCAGCGCATTCCGGCTTGCCTGAGCCTGGAGCGCGACACCCGAGCGACCAGGCGTGCTGCCGATGTCGTCGGACTCGCCAACACCCACGATGCAGACCGCATCATCCCGCATCGGGCCGTTCCCCCAGCCGAGCCGGTGCGGGCTCGATCACGGCGAGCTCCTGATCGTATTCGACGAAAGCGTCTGCGGGGACCAGGATGCGGAGCAATTTGCCGCTCAGCGGTGCAAGCACGGGTGTCGTTCGGCCCAGCGCCTTGATATTTCCTATCGGATCTCCTGCTCTGAGAAACATTCCCGCTTTGGCTTGCGGCCGGAATATGCCGAGCGCGGGCGAACGGATCGCAGGAGGAGCGGGCGTTGCCGCCATGACGGCGTCCACTGTGAGGCCACTGTACTGCAGCGACAGCGTGCCCCTGTCCCATCCCTGCAGCAGCGCGAGCACCCTATGGACATCGGCGTAGGTCAGCCGCGATGCCGGACCCTGGTGATCCTGCATGCGCTCGAATGTTTGTTGGACACTGTTTGATTGCTAAAGCGCGCCTGCAGTTTGCAGCGCGGCGATCAGCTCCTGCTGGCCCTGCTCCTGCAGGACGCGGCGCGCCAGAGCCGGGTCATAGGTGCCCTTGACCGCAACCCACGCCGGCACTGCTCCCTTGTACCAAAGCTGCAGCTCCGCCGGCGTCGGATCATAGAATTTGACCTTGCCTTTGAGATCTGCGGTTGCGCGCTCGCGCCACTCGATATCCACCTTGAACGCGGCCTCGCGCAAATCCTTCGCCGTCTGGTCGATCGCCTGCCTGGCCCAGTCCGGCAATCCCTGATAGCGCTCGCTGCTCATGAAAATGATGTGCGTGTTCAGTCCGCCGCCGGTGGTGGTGATGTACGGGGTGACCTCGTAGAATCTTTGCGCGGCTACATAGGCATCGGGAATATACATGCCGTTCACGATCTTGGTCTGCAGACCCTCGTACAGAGTTGCCCAGTCGTACGGGACCGGCACCCCGCCCCAACCCTGGATCAGCGAAAACTCGATCGGTGTCTTGGTGACCCTGAGCTTGATGCCCTTGAGATCGGCGGGCACTTTCACTTCGCGGATGTTGTTGTCGAGGTTGCGAAATCCATAAGACGGAATAACAGCGAGCGTGTACAGACCCAGCTCCTTGCCCGCCCGCTTCGAAAGCTCGTCTCCGAGCCAGCCATTGATGATGCGGTCGGCAGCCGCGTCATCCTTGAAGATGTAGGGCAGGTTCAGAATGTCGAACGCGGGCCCGAACGCGCCGATATTGCCGCCCGACACAGTGCCGAGATCGATCTGCTTCAGCTTGGCCTGCTCGACGCATTTGTGCTCGCTGCAGAGGCTGCCGCTGATCTGCACGTTGGTGGAGATGCGGCCGTTCGAATATCTTTTTAGCCGCGGCGCGATGAAGTCCTTCACCAGCCAGGAGGTGGGAACCGTCGGCACGATTCCGGTGGCCAGCGTGAGCTTGATGGTGTCCTGCGCCACGGCAGCCGGCGCTTGTGCGAAAGCCGAAATGCAGGCTGCTGCCATCAACCCGATCACGCGCATGCGCAGACTCATTTCGTTTCCTCCTCGCTGGGCACAGCACGCGGCTGGCAACGATATCTTTTTGGGAATACGGTCCTCGATCGGCCGTTCCTGATCTGAAACTATCGGGGTTGGGAGCGGGGAGTCAATGAACGCTCCGCACACGCCGCGAGCACAGGTCGACATGGAAGCGATCATTCTGGTGACGGCGCTGTGCGTGCTGATTTTCCTGGGCGCGCCCGTCGGCATCGCTCTCGCGGTGCTCCCTGTTCTCTACATCATGCTCACCGGTGAGCTGCCTCTGAGCACCATCCCTTATCAGATGTACGAGGCTTTGGCCTCTCCGCCCTTGATCGCGGTTCCGCTGTTTCTTTTCACCGGCGAGCTGATGAACACCGGAAATATCACCGATCGGCTGCTGGCCTTGAGCCGTGAGCTGGTCGGCAGGATCCGCGGAGGTCTCGCGCAGATCAACATCGTGCTGAGCATGCTGTTTGCGGGAATCAGCGGATCGGCGGTTGCCGACACCGCAACGGTCGGAACGATTTTGATCCCGGCGATGAAAAAATCGGGCTATCCGCCGGCTTTTGCGGCGGCGCTCACCGCAATCGCCTCGACCATCGGCGGCATCGTGCCGCCGAGCATTGCCATGATCCTGCTTGCAAGCGGGCTCGGCGTGTCGGTCGGCGCCCTGTTCGCCGCCGGGATTCTGCCGGGCCTTTTGGTCGGCGTCTTGCTGATGATCACCGTCTACGTGATGGCGCTGCGGAAGAATTTCGAACGCTACAAGGAGCCGTTTCGTCTTTCCGTGTTGCTGCGCGTCCTGGCCGAGGCAATCGTGCCGCTATTAATTCCGGTGGTGCTCGTCGGCGGAATTTCGCTTGGCGTGTTCACGGCAACCGAAGCCGGGGCGATCACGGTGCTCATGGCGCTCGCGATCGGACTTGTGGTGTACCGCAGCCTGTCGTGGCGCTCCCTTGTGGGGGCAATGATCCGCACCACCAAGCTCACGGGCTCGGTGTTTTTCATTCTTGCCGCATCCGGCCCGTTCGGGTGGCTTCTCAACCGTGTCGGCGCATTACAATGGCTCGAGGGATGGCTGGGCGGCTATGCCGGCAATCCTGTCTTGTTCGCGTTCGCGCTCGTCGGGTTCATTCTGCTGGTCGGCACGGTGATCGAGGCGGTGCCCGCCATTGTCGTCCTTGGGCCGACGCTGGTGCATTCGTGCGTGAAGGCGGGATATCACCCGCTGCAGGCCGGCATGGTCATCGTGGTCGGCTTCATCCTGGGGGCGGTTTCGCCTCCGGTAGGCATCATCTACTTTACCGCGGCGAGGATCGCGGACGAGACGCTTGAGAAGGTCGGCATCGCGCTCATTCCGTTCATGCTGGTCGAAGTTTTTGCCATGTTCCTGCTGCTGTGGGTTCCGGGATTTTCGCTTTGGCTGCCTTCGCTGTTTGGATTTATCAGAGGCTGAGCAAATGCGCTTGCAGCGCCGGCTCGATGATCTGATCTGGGACGTGCTTCTCGGCATCTGCTGTCTGCTGCTTTTTTCCATCGTCGGCCTCACCGCGTACACCGTGTTCATGCGCTACGTCATGAACGATGCGCCGTTCTGGGGAGACACGACCGCCTTGTTTGCGAATGTCTGGCTGGTGATGCTTTGCCTCGCGGTAACCGTGCGGTTCGAGGAGAGCATCTCGATGCAGGGTTTGTACCGGGCACTGCCGCCGATCGTCGGCATAACTCTCGACGTGATCTGGAATCTCGTGACGTTTCTCTTCGGTCTGTTTCTGGTCTGGTATGGATGGCAGGCAGCAATGCATGTTCCTGGCATGTTTTGGGAGCTCAATGGACTGCCGAAGCGATACCCGATGCTGATCATGCCGATTGCCGGCGCATTGACGAGCCTGGCCGCCGGGCTGGTCCTCTATCGGCAATTCACGCGCGCGCGTGAGCGCGGCTGATGCGCTTTCTGATCGCGGCCGTTGAACAATGAGCCTTGGCGAGTTCGATTTCGTCGTCGTCGGCGCGGGGTCTGCCGGTTGCGTGCTCGCCAACCGGCTTTCCGCCGATGCGCGCAACAGGGTCGCGCTCGTCGAGGCGGGGCCGCCGGACCGCAGCTTATGGATAAAGCTGCCCATCGGCTACGGACGGACAATGTGGGATCCGGTGGTGAACTGGAAGTTCTACACCGAGCCCGAGCCCACCATGAACGGCCGGAGAATCTACTGGCCGCGCGGACGCGTGCTTGGCGGCTCGAGCGCGATCAATGGCCTCATTGTCATCCGCGGACAGCCCGATGATTACGACCACTGGGCAAGGATGGGTAATACCGGTTGGTCCTGGAACGAGGTGCTGCCGTATTTCATCAAAGCTGAAAGCAATCCGGATCCTGCAGAAAGCCAGCTGCACGGCAGGCATGGGCCGGTGCCGGTCTCAAGCATCAGGACAAAACACGAGCTGATCGAGGCGTTCATTGCCTCGGCGCAGGCGCACGGCATTCCGCGCACGGATGATTTCAACGGCGCCGCGCAGGAGGGAGCGGGCTATTACCAGCTTACGACCCGAAACGGCTGGCGCGTCTCTGCCGCCGATGCGTATCTGCGTCCCGCGCGCAGCAGGCGAAATCTGCGCGTGATCACGGACGCGCTGGTCAAGCGCGTGCTGTTCGAGCAAGGCCGCGCTGCTGGAATCGTGTGCCGGGTGGGCGCGGAGGACGCTGGTCTGCAGGCGCGGCGTGGCGTGATCGTCTGCGCGGGATCCGTGCAGTCCCCGCAGCTCTTGATGCTTTCAGGCATTGGCCGTGCCGCCGTGTTGAGGCCAAACGGTATTGTAGTAGTGTCAGACCGTCCCTCGGTCGGCGAGAACCTGCAAGATCATCTGCAGTTTCGCCTGATCTATCGCTGCTCGAAGCCGATTACGACAAACGATCAGCTACGCTCCCTTCTCGGCCGGGTACGCATTGGCCTTGAATGGCTGCTCTACCGTGGCGGACCGATTGCGGTCGGCATCAATCAAGGCGGCCTGTTCGCGCGCGTGCTGCCCGGTGCAAATCGGCCGGA
>DATCJI010000074.1:0-3931 GCA_036562835.1 Xanthobacteraceae bacterium
GCGGAACTTCATGACTGGTGCCCCCTGTGGTCATTGCGCGACAGGAGAGCAGCAAACGCGTCTCGGAGTATGACCGCGCGGTAAAAAACCTGGAGCGTTGCAAAATTAGCACAAAAAGTTCCAGCCGCGTGGCCTCATCACCGTTCGGAATGCTGTAGGGGCGGGTTTTAAACCCGCCCTCATTTCCGCGATCTCCACCGCCACACGTGCTCCGTTTCGCGACAGCGCGGGCAAGGCCTCACGATGTTCCTCCAGACGAAGAAGGGCGGGTTTAAAACCCGCCCCTACACGCCGTCTGAATCGCTGATTATGGCGTCAGTGGAGGCGGCGGGATCGCGTCGGCCGCGGCGCAAATGCCAGGACGCGATCCTTCGTGGTGCGCGCGCGGGTCTGCTCCAATGCTTCGCGGATTGCTTTCTCCAGCGCCCCCAACTGGAACGGCTTGCGCAGGATCCGGAACTGCGACGCGGCTGTGTGCGCCACGTCGCTGTAACCGCTCGTGAGCAGCACCGGGAGCTGCGGATACCGGTTGCCGATTTCCTGCGCCAGAGCGACGCCGTTCATGCTGCCCGGCATGACGATGTCGCTGAACACAAGCGTAACATCGCTCCCGCGTTGCAGCTCGCTCAGCGCATCCATGGCGTTATCAGCACGGATGACCTGGTAGCCGAGCTGCTCGAGCAGCGAAGCGGAAACGTGCGCCACCTCCGGATTGTCCTCGACCATCAGGATGGTGCCTTCGCTGGGAACGATAGCCGGAGAGGGGCTTGCCTCCGGGCGTTTGACCAACGCCGCGTGCTTGCGCGGCAGGTAGATGGTGATCGCAGTTCCTTTGCCGACCGTGCTGGTTGCGACGACGGTGCCGCCCGACTGCTGCGAGAAGCCGTAGACCTGCGACAGGCCGAGGCCGGTGCCTTTGCCCAGCGCTTTCGTCGTGAAAAACGGCTCGAAGATGCGCGGCAGCACGTCCGCTGCGATGCCGACCCCGGTATCGCTCATTGACAGCGCGACGAACTCGCCCTCGAGTTGATCCACTGCATCGCTTTTCGCGAGCGTTACGTTGGCGGCCGACAGGCTGATCACGCCGCCGCCCGGCATGGCATCGCGGGCATTCACCGCCATGTTCACCAGCGCCAGCTCAAGCTCGGCGATATCGACCTCCACCGGCCAGATGTCGGCGGGTATCTCCGCGTTCAGCTTCACGTTGCCGCGCAGCGACCCGACGAGCATTTCATGCACAGCTTCGATGCGTTCCTTCAGATCGGTGACGACCGGATTGATCGGCTGGCGTCTCGAGAACGCCAGCAGCTGCCGTGTGAGGCTTTCGCCGCGGTTTGCCGCCGCATTGATCGCATCGATCGCCTTCAGGTGCTTGGGATCGCTGATTTGCCGCCGCATCAGCTGGGCGTAGCCGCTGACAATCATCAGGAGATTGTTGAAGTCGTGCGCGATGCTTCCCGTGAGCTGGCCGAGCGCTTCCATCTTGTGCGACTGGGAGAGTTGCTCCTGCGCGCGCTCGAGCGACACCTGCGCGCGGCGCCGTTCGCTGACGTCATGCGTGATGCTTACAAAGCCTGCGAGCGCGCCGTTCTCGTCGCGGATGGCCTCGATCACGACGCTTGCCCAGAACTTGCTCTTGTCGCGCCGCACCCGCCAGCCTTCGAACCCGTATTTGCCTTCGTAGGCGGCGACCTGCAGCGCCCTCGCAGGCTCTCCCGACTGCTGCTCCTCTTCGGAGAAAAACCGGCTGAAATGCGCGCCGATGATCTCGTCCGCCGAATACTGCAGAATGCGCTGCGCACCCACGTTCCATTCGGTGATGCATCCGTCCTGATCGAGCAGGAAGATCGCATAGTCGGCAATTCCCTGAATGACGGTGCGGAAACGCCATTCGCTCTCCACGAGCGCGTCGTGGGTCTTGCGGCGTTCCGCGATATCGTGGCGCAGCGCGCCTTCGACCAGCTTGCGTTCCTCGATCTCGCTCGTAAGCGTATGCCGCGCTTCCTGCAGCGCCACCGAGCGCTCCTGGACGGTTTCCCGAAGACTCTGCCGCTCACGCAGGAGGTCATGTTCGGTGTCGCGGTAGGAGGTGACGTCCTCGGCGATCGCCACGAGATAGCGCGCCGGACCGCCTGCATCCGCGATGGCGGCAATGCGGCTTTTTATCGTGGCCTCCTTTCCGTTCGGCAGGGCAATTCTGCTTTCGAAGATCAGGGCTTCCCGACTTTGAATGACGCGCTCGAGCAAACCGACGAGCTGAGCCGCATCCTTGACCTGCAGAACATCCTGAATGCGCAGTTGCAGCAGCTCCGCGCCAGGTCGATTGAAGATCTCGCCGTACCGGCTGTTGATCAGCTTGAAGCGTCCGGAGCTGTCGATCTGCGCAATGCCTATGTCGGCATAACCAAACAGCGCGCGCAGATTGCGCTCGCGCAAGCGCAGCTTGGCTTCATCGAGGTTGCGTTGCGCGATCTCGGCGCTCAGCACGAGCGCCAGGGCGGAAGCGCTGATGATGAGGACCGTCGCGACCAGAAATGCCTCCTCGGGCGTTTGCCCAAGCGGCCCGTTCTCCGGCCAGGCGCCCCAGGCTGCAAAGGCCGAGAGAACCAATGCGCACAGGGCGCTGTCACGCTGGCTGCAGCGCAACGCCGCCCACACCAGCGGCGCGATGGCAAGGATGCTCAGCGCGCTTCTGTTGACGGGGAGTTCGAGCAGCGGACTGAAAGCCAGAAAGCCGAAAATGCCGGTCGCGAGCAGCGCGCATGCTGACATCCATTTTTTGCTCGGCGTGGCCGTATCGCGGTCCAATGCCGGCACATCATCGACGGCCCAGAGCACGAGGAGGGGCGTAACGACGAGCATGCCGCTGCCATCGCGCAGCCATTGCGTAAGCCACTGGTCGATGAAATCGCTCCACGCCGGGGCCATCGCCCCGACGAGGTATGTGACGCCGGCAGTGATCGTGGCGCCGAGCATCGCACTCGGTCCGAGGCTGATCGCCGCGAATCTGAGAGCCCTTGCGGGACTCTCGAATGTGCGGTGCCCGCGCGACCAGGCGTTTATCAGGTAGCTGCCCACGACGGCTTCAAGCGTCTCGGCGGCCGAGGCCGATACCGGCAAGATCCAGTCGGCCATGCTCATAAGCGACAAGGAACCGGGCGCGTGCGCGACCAAGGCGGCGGCCAGAATTGCCGGCCAGACGTGCAGTCCGCGCAGGAGCGTTGCGGCGAGCGCAAAGCCCGATGCCGGCGCCACCGGCACCGAGCCGGGGTGAATCGCGGCGACCGCGAGGTCGAGTTTTTTCAGCGCAAAATAGATCGCTCCGATAACGAGCAGCTCGCAGGCGAATATCGCGAGCCCGCGCACCGGCGGCAATTTGGGAATTACTGCAATCGGGAAACGAGCCATGCTCACGCCCCACTCCGGTACGCTACGCGAATGCGAACCCCTATTGAACCCCCGCTCCGTGCCACAATTGGCGGGTCAACTGCGGCAGAACTCGGGCCAACATACGATTGCCCTGGCCGGAACAGCGACGCGATCTCGAGTTCCGCGCCCAACAGTCTGATATGCCGTGTCTTTCCCTTGGTATGTTCCGGAACCAGTGCGGCCATGCTTTTTCGACCCGTGGTCGCCGCGGAACGGGGGCGATCCCTTGTAGGCAGTGATGATTGTAGGGGCGGGTTTCAAACCCGCCCTCATTCGGCAATCTTCGCTCGGCCCACCCTCTCGCGATCATCGGCTTGAGGCGCAGAATTGTTGGCGAGGAGCCGCGAGGCAATTATCGGATCGTAACGAGCGAGTTCTTTTATGAAGAAAGGGCGGGTTTGAAACCCGCCCCTACAAACATTCCGAAGTGCGATTGACCTCTCCCCAGTGGCTTGCCGGACGCTCTTCTTACAATTCACCGCGGGGCCGGCAGCTGTTCCGG
>DATCJI010000118.1:0-1948 GCA_036562835.1 Xanthobacteraceae bacterium
AATCCGAAATCGCCCGTCGAGTGCAGATCGGCCGCACCTCGGTCCGCCGACTCCTGGGAGCAACGTCGTGAAAAGACCCAAGCGGGATGCTGAGCGGGAAGACCGCATCCACGACGAAGCGATTGTCGACGCCGGGCCGGAAGAGCAGGCGATGAGCTGGTATTACTATCTGGAAGGCAAGATCAGCTTCCCATTCCGCGCGAAGTGTGTCGCCGCGAACGCGGTCTCGCCGCTGCGAAAGGGTGAGACTGTCGAGGTTTTACGCATGGCCGCTGAAGATGCCTGCGAGCATGACGTGCTAGTGCAAATCCGTTGGCAGGGGCGGAAGATGGCCGTTCCGCTTGCTCAATTGGAAGCCATCGGTGCGGACGAATCAACCCAGCAAGCGATCGGCGACTGGCATTGCTGGATCGCGCAGGGCTGTATTCTCGAAGGCGTCCCGAGTTTAGTTGAAGGTTGGTAGGCGGCGGTTGGCTGCCGATTCGATAGAATCCGGTTGCCAAACACGAACCCGAAAGGAGCCTACCGCCGTGAAGAAAACTTATCACATCGTGACCCGCGCTGCGCGCGAGTCATCCGCCGTCATCGAGCAGTTCTGCCAAGCCAACGGACAGATTCTGCTTCCCATCGTGAACCTCATTCAGAACGCCAGCCATGTAGTCGAGAGCGTGATCCATGAACTCGGACACCAGATGCTGGAACAGATCCTGGCGCTGAGCGCGGAGCAAGTGGCCGGCGCTCGGACGCCAGGCAAAGCCAGCGGCGATATCCGTTTCCACGGATCGCAGCCTGGCTGTGTCCAACTCGCAGACCGCAAAGTGAAGGTAAAGCGGCCGCGGCTGCGCCACAAGACCGAAGGGGAAGTGGAGGTCCCCGCGTACCAAATGCTGCGCCAGGATCGCGGCCTCGGCCAGCACATGCTGGGTGCGCTGTTGCGCGGCGTTTCGACGCGGGAATACCACGAGGTGCTGCCGCAGATGGCCGAGACGGTGGGCGTTTCGCGCAGTGCCATCAGCCGTAAAGCCGTCGAAGCGAGTGCCGAGCAGCTCAGGCAACTGCGGGAGCGGCGTTGGGAGAACATTGAGATTCTGGTGATCTACATCGATGGCCAGCGTTTCGGAGAGCATCACATTCTGAGCGCAGTGGGCGTGGACGCCGAAGGCAAGAAGCACATTCTGGGAATCGAGTCGGGAGCGACGGAGAACGCCGCCAGCGTCAAGCGATTGCTGACCCACCTGCGGGATCACGGCTTGCCTACGGACCGCAAATACTTGTTCGTGATCGATGGAGCCAAGGCACTGCGCGCTGCCATCCAGGAGGTGTTCGGCGGCGACCAGGCGGTGCAGCGGTGCCGCAATCACAAGCTACGCAACGTTTTGGACGAACTGCCCAAGGAGCAGCACGGCCAACCGCTGAACTTAATGCGCGCCGCCTGGAGGGTGAAGACAGCCGAGGAAGGCGAGAAACGGCTGGAGCAATTGGCGCGGTTCCTGGAGCGGGATCACGAGAGCGCCGCGCGCAGCCTGCGCGAAGGCATGAAGGAGATGTTCACCCTGCAGCGCCTGAACGTTCCAGAATCGCTGCACAAATGTCTGGCGACCACCAACATCATCGAGAGTCCCCAGGGCGGTGTCGAGCGCCGCACCCACAATGTGACGCGCTGGCGTGACGCTGCCATGGTGCAGCGCTGGGTAGCGTCAGCTTGGGTGCTTACCGAAAAGCACTTTCGTCGTATCGACGGCCACGCCGATCTGTGGGCCTTGGCAGCGATCCTTGGCCGCGAGACAAAGACCACCACGCAGCCTTCCAAGGAGAAAGTAGCGTAAGATGAATCCGCCGCCGCTACTAACCTTCAACTACGGCCGAGACACCCTCTTTGTTGTTGAGACCCTCAACGACGCCGCGGGAGAGCAGTTTCTGAGCCCGGAAATAGTTCAGGATGAGTCCG
>DATCJI010000164.1:0-10821 GCA_036562835.1 Xanthobacteraceae bacterium
TGGGCGGTTTTTCCTGCCCTGTTTCCTCCGGTGGCAACGGTCTGCCACATCATTAGGACAAATTTCAGTCGCCGTCCGCCACGTTTCAAGCGGAAGCCGTCGCAGCATACGCTGTAAAAGTGTCCCCCGCGTCGCGCCTCAGGCCACTTCGGGGTATTCAATCAAGGCAAGGAGGCAAGCAAAATGAGCGAGTTTACGTCCTTTTTCAGGCAAATCCGTCCGCCACGCCCGAGCGGATGGAGAATCCGTGCAGAAGTAGGCCGACTGGTTGAAGGTGTTCGCGCCACATTAAATATCGGTCATCGTTTGGAACGCGCCCGCAAAGTGGCGAGGCGGCAGCAGACGATGCTTCATGATGCGCCCTATGCGGAGGCACCCCATCAGAACGCGACACGCGTTTGCGCGGCCCATTTTGCGCCTCGCCAGCGCTCGCGCGCAATGACCGGACAGCGCCGCTTCGAGCGCGGGTGGCCAAACGCGACTCGATTGGGGCGCAGCGTGCATCCATCGTAATCTGGCTCCTTGGCGCCCGATCACGGAGTCCATATCACGGATGCAAGTGCTGCCGAGTAGGCTGACATGTTCGTCGTGCTCGTCTCTAAAAGAAAAGTGATTGAATTTGCGCATCTGTTCATTGTCGTTGTGCGCTAACGAACCGATTGTGATCACGGTCACATTCAAAGCGTCGACAAAAATCTATGTTTATGGAAACGAGTGGCACGTATCGTTCACCCAAAGGTGTGTCCCTGATCCCATTCACAAGTCCAGGTTGTCTAGTTCTTTAATCGGAAACACTACAGTTGCGCAGTGTGAAATGCTACAGAATGCGGGTGAGGCGCTCGACGCGAGCACTCGCGCTGGCATGCAGACGGTTGTCGTCGCCCGCTCGCAGCAATCGTCGAGCCCTCCAACCAAAGCCCGGGCGCACGTCCCGGAGCTGTGGTGAGCTGTCACAGGGCAGAGCAATGGCGTGGGCCGATTCAAGCGGTGCAGTTGCCGTGCGCAGCAGCCGCCAATGCGCATGGGTGAGTGACGAGGCGATAGAATGACACGTCGCGACCTCCTCGCGCTCCTTGCAGGTACAGCTGCAATGTCGTGGCCGGAAAACGCCTGGGTTCAGCAACCAGCGCGCATGCGGCGCATTGGCGTGCTCATGAACCTGGCCGCGGATGACAAGGAAGGACAGGCGCGACAGATCGCGTTTGTACAAACGCTGTCGGATCTTGGCTGGAAGAACGGCAGCAACGTGCAGATAGAGACCTGTTGGGGGGCCGGAGACACCAACCGCTTTCACCAGTGCGCAGCGGAGTTGGTTACGGCAGCGCCGCACGTAATTCTCGCCGCCTCAGCTTCTACGATGGACCCGTTGCTGCAGAAGACGCGCAGCATTCCCATCGTGTTCGCACAGGTGCCTGACCCGGTTGGTTCGGGGTACGTCGCCAGTCTCTCGCATCCGGGAGGCAACGTCACCGGATTTACTCAATTCGATTTCAGCATTGCGGCAAAATGGCTGGAGTTGCTCAAGACGATTGCACCAAGCCTGACCCGGGTGATCGTGCTACGCGACCTTGATACGACTGGTGTCGGCCAGTTTGGCGCAATCCAGTCAGCAGCACAGTCGATCGGGATCGAAGCGATTCCTGCTGGAGTTCGCGACGTCAGCGAAATTGAAGGAGCCATCGTGGAGTTCACACGATCGGCGAATGGCGGCTTGATAGTGACCGGAAGCGCCCCTGCTGCCGTGCATCGAGACCACATTATCAGGCTGGCGGCGCGGCAAAAGCTGGCGGCGATCTATCCGTTTCACTATTTCGTCCATAGCGGCGGTCTCATGTCGTATGGGCCAAATACGATTGAGCCGTACAGGCGCGCAGCGGGATACGTCGATCGTATCCTCAAGGGAGAGAAACCCGCGGACCTGCCGGTCCAGGCGCCGACCAAATACGATCTGACCATCAACATGAAGGCCGCTGCAGCGCTGGGAATCAGTATCCCGCAGAGCCTCAATGTCGTTGCCGACGAGGTGATCGACTAGCTTGTGGCCGATACGTTATCTCGTGCGAGGCAAAGGAAGCGGTGACCGACTACATTGATGATTTGAAGCGACGCTGACCACAGTCGGAGCGGCAGCCGATCATGTCTGACGAACCGCCTGCGCCGCATTCGGCAGAAGACTGGAGTGCCAGGCAATATCTTAAATTCGAAAACGAGCGCACTCGTCCGCCACGGGATCTCCTCGCGCAGGTGCCGCTCGAAGCACCCAGACGGGTAGTCGATCTGGGTTGCGGACCAGGCAACTCGACCGAGTTGCTCATTGCACGGTTTCCTCGTGCCGAGGTCATCGGACTGGATTCGTCGCCTGATATGTTGCGGCAGGCGCGTGCGCGATTGCCCGGTCAGAGCTTCGTGGAAGCCGACATCTCAACATGGATGCCGGACCAGACGACGGATCTGCTGTTTGGAAATGCAGTGTTTCAATGGATGCCGGACCATACAAAAGTGCTCGTGCGCCTGCTGCAGAGCCTGCCGCGCGGAGGCGTGCTCGCGGTGCAGATGCCGGACAATACGCAGGAGCCCGCGCTCATCCTCATGGAGGAGGTCGCCGCATCAAAAGCCTGGGCAGGGGTCATGGCGCAGGCGCAACCGGGACGAAAGGATCTGCCGCGCCCGGAAGAGTATTACAACCTGTTCGCTTCGCTCTGCAGCCGCGTCGACATATGGCACACGCACTACTATCACGTGATGGAGAGCCATGCGGCCATCGTTGAATGGTTCAAAGGCTCCGGTCTGCGGCCGTTTCTCGCGCCGCTCAATGCGAAGATGCGTGAAGCCATTCATCGCCGAGTACACTGAAAGGATCGGGGCGGCGTACACATCACGGGTCGACGGCAAGGTCCTGCTGAAATTCCCGCGCCTGTTCATTGTCGTCGTCCGATAGTTAACATCCGCGGACGTCGGGTAAGTAACATGGCACCGCCATGGGCGGGTCTATTGGTTCCATTTCGAACCATTCCGACTACGCGCGCGACAAACCCCTTGGGAGTGACGGTCGAAACACCGGTAACGCAAGGGGGGCATCATGCGTGCGCCCAGGCGCCCTCATGCACTTGCGAAAAGAGCGCTACGCGGCCTTGCGAGCAGCGTAGTGGGCGCGGTTCTATGCTCCGCGGCCGCAGCGGCTCTCGCCGAAGAACCTTTCAGGCTTCCAGCAACCCAGCTCGAGCCCGTTCATTGGAGCGAGCTGCCGGGTTGGGAGAAGGATGACCACCTTGCCGCGCTCGGTGCGTACCAGAAAAGCTGCCAGGCATTGCGCAAAATGGGAGCGCGCGACCACGGTCCCATTACCAATTCCCTTCGCGAGATCTGCCATCGAGCGACTGCACTGCGGCCGGAAAGCGCACAGCTTGCGCGCGCGTTCTTTGAGCGGAATTTTGTGCCGGTGCGCATCACCAAGCTGGGAGAGTTCGAGGGATTTGTGACCGGGTATTACGAGCCGGTCGTCCAGGGCTCGCGTTTTCCCAATCCCGAATTTCATGTGCCGTTGTACCGCCGGCCGCACGACCTGGTCGCAGCCGGCCACAAGGCCGGGTCGCTCGCATTTCCAAACAAAGGCGGGCGGATCGGGCGCCGCAACGAAAAGGGCGAGATCGTTCCTTATCATGATCGCGCTGCGATCGAGGCCGGCGCGCTCGACGGCCAAAAACTTGAAATTTGCTGGCTCAAGGACCCATCCGATCTGCTCGCCCTTCAGATCGAAGGATCCGGACGCGTCATCCTCGAGGATGGCACGCCGCTGCGCGTGAGTTATGATTCCTACAATGGTTATTCCTTCACCTCGCTGAGCCGAACGCTCATTGAGCATCACCGGCTTGGGCGGGAGGAGATTTCACCGCAGCGGATTCGGGAATGGATGACGACGCACCCCGATGAGGCGGCCAAGGAGCGCGCCGCCAACCGCTCATACATATTTTTCCGCATCACGGGCCTGTCGAACGACAACGATCCCGTGGGCGCGCAGGGTGTGCCGTTGACGGCGGGCCGTTCCATCGCGGTCGACCGGTTGCACGAGTACGGGACGCCGTTCTTCATCGAAGCCAATCTGCCGAGCGAAAGCGTGAGGCCTGCTTCGCCCTTCCGCCGTTTGATGATCGCGCAGGATACCGGCTCCGCGATCGTGGGCCCGGCGCGCGCGGATCTCTACATGGGCTCCGGGGATGAGGCGGCGCGCGTTGCGGGTCGCATCCGCAATCACGGCCGGTTTGTGATGCTGCTTCCACGCGAGCTCGATATGGTCGCAGCCGGCAAGCACATGCCCTTGCCGTTGCCGAAACCGAGCTTTGCCGAAGTCGCCGGCAGAACGCCGAACCAGGCAGTTTTGGACAAACCTGAGACTGATTCACGGGCGTCGGCGGCCTACGCGCGTGGCACTCCTGGCCATCGGACAGGCGCATCGCATACGCCGACCCTCCAGCACGCCAGGCGAACCGCCCCAAGCCGCATAATGTGCACGCCATTCGGGGCTTGTGATTCATATCTGACAGACGGCAGGTCGAACCGGCCGGTCCCGCGGTGATGCGGCCCTGCTGACGCAAAGCTCATCCGCCGCTACGCTACTGGGCAGCAGTGCGAAGCTAAGGAGGATGAGAAATGACGGACCCGACCACACCGGCTGCAGAGGCCGCGGCTGCGGCTACCGACGAGCGGCCAATCCAAGAGCGCGTGAAGGAGCTCACGAGCCAGGTTTTACAGCAGGGCCGGGTTGATACCGACGCGGTCAGAGAGGTTGTCGACGCCGTGCTTGGCAGGGCAGGCCGCAATGCCGCCCCCAGCGGTCCCATCGCACGTGAGTTCTTCGCTGAAACGGTGCGACAGCTTGACGAAGCCCTTGTCAAGTCCGCCAGCGCGACGCATTACGCCCTGCAGCAGCTCGCCTCGCGCGGGAAGGATTTCACCGACGACGATCTGAAAGAGGCGCTCACCAGCCTGCGCAAGCTGGAACAGGACTATGCGGCCGTCGCCAATCGGCTTGGCGACGCGATGAGTGCCAATCTGCGCCGCGAGATGTCGGAGCTTGCGTCTCAGGCACAGAATCTCGGGGTTGAGGCGAGCGTTCGTGTGGCAAGCATGATGAACGCATTTGCCAACAGCATGGGTGCCGGGTCGGCCATAGAGACGGTACGCGGCGCAAGCGCGCGCATGGCCATGCTTGCGAGCGGCGTGCTGGCCGGCATCGCCGACGCTTTGCACGAGCAGAACGAGAAGAACAAGGACAAGTAGCGGCGCGATGGTCTCCGGGTTGTTCGGCACGGCGCGCGAGCTGCCGCGCCTGCGCGAGATCAGCGTTGTTCTTGTGCGGCATGGGCTCGGGGACCTCCTGCGGCGCGCCGGCGTAGCCCCGCTGCTGGAGACAGCGGGGTTTGTCCTGCAATGGGTGGAAGACCCCGGACTCGCGCAGCTTGAAATGCCGCAGCGCGCGCGGCTTGCATTCGAGCAGCTTGGGCCGACCTTTGTAAAACTCGGTCAAATACTGTCGACCCGCGAGGATCTGCTGCCCCCGGCATGGACCAGCGAGATGGCGCAGCTGCACAGCCACGTAGCACCCGTGGCTTTCGAGCAGCTTCTGCCGCAGGTCGAGCAAGCGCTCGGCTGCTCTCCCTTCGAAGTGTTCACGCAGCTCGAACGCGAACCCTACGCCGCTGCCTCGATTGCACAGGTGCATCGGGCAAAGCTTGCGAGCGGCACGCCTGTGGTACTCAAAATCCGGCGTCCGGGCATCGAGCCAAAAATCGATGCCGATCTCAGGATTCTCGATTATCTCGCGCAGCTGGTGGAGCGCGAGATACCCGAGCTGCGCCGTTACCGCCCTGCCCAGATCCTTGGAGAGCTGCGCCGTTCGCTCGAGCGCGAGCTCGATCTTGCCGTCGAGGCGCGCAGCACGGAGCGCTTCGCGCACAACTTTGCCGGCGAGCTCAACATCCTGGTGCCGCGCGTCTACTGGGAGTGGACGAGCAGCACGATGAATGTGCAGGAGCATATTGAAGGGATCCGCGGCAACGACGCGGCCGGCATCGAGCTCGCAGGCCTCGATCGGAAGGCGCTCGCTGCGCGGGGTGTCGACGCCGTCCTCAAGATGATCCTGATCGACGGCTTCTTCCATGCCGATCCGCATCCCGGCAATCTCATCTTTCTTCCGGGCAACCGCATCGCATTCATCGATTTCGGAATGGCCGGCCGGCTTTCGCCGACCCGGCGACGACAGCTCGTCGATCTCCTGGCGGGTCTCGTGCGCCATGACGAGGAGGCGATGCTGGAGGTCCTGCTGGAGTGGCGCGGCGATGACGCGGTCGACGAGTCCCGGCTCGCAGCCGATCTCGGCGAGTTCGCCTTCGATTACGCCGACCGGTCGCTGAAAGACTTGAGGATCGCGCCGCTCCTGCACCGGGTCTCGGCAATCCTGCGCGAGCACTCCATCGTGCTGCCCACCGATCTGACGCTCCTGTTCAAGGCACTCATGACGCTCGACGGTCTAGGGCGCCGGTACGACCCGGATTTTCGTCTCATCGACCGGGTTCAGCCGTTCATCGAGCGCGGCATGCGCGAGCGCTATCAGCCGGTCGAGGCTGCACGGCGCGCCCAGCACACGCTCGGCGAGTTGTTTGGCCTGGTCACGTCGATGCCGCGCGACTTCGCGCGCCTGATCAGGGATGCCCGCGAGGGCCGTCTGCGCATCGATCTTGATCTCAAGCGGCTCGATCACTTCGCCACCCGCCTGCATACCGCAGTGGATCGCGCGACCATGGGAATCATGACTGCTTCGCTCGTGGTGGGGTCTTCCATCGTGATGACAGTGACGGGAGGGCCGCGCGTGTTCGGCATCTCCCTGCTCACCTGGTGTGGTCTCGTTGGTTACCTCGTAGCGTTCGGAAATAGTCTTTGGATCATCTTTTCGATGTGGCGGGCCAGTCGGCGGCGATGACGGAAGCGATCAGGTCTATCCAGTCCGAGCCAGGGCTTTTGCCGGCTGCTACCGGCGCCTCCATTGCACGGCAGCAGCGGCTCTCGCGGAGGCTTCGCCGCATCCTCTCGCTCAATGACTTTGAGAGACTTGCGCGCCGTCACCTGCCGCGCGTCATATTCGCGTTTGTATCCGGGGGCGTGGAGGACAATCACTCGCTTGAAGACAATCGTGTCGCGTTTTCAGAAATCGGTTTTGTGCCACGGTTCTTGGTCGATATTTCGAAAAGATTGCAGACGACGACCCTTTTCGGGAGCGCCTATGCGAGCCCATTCGGAATTGCGCCCATGGGTCTGATGGCGATGTCGGCCTATCGGGGCGACGTGGTGCTGGCAAAAGCTGCAGCGCAGGAAAACATTCCGATGATCATGAGCGGCTCGTCACTCATCCGGCTCGAAGAGGTCATCCAGGAAAACGCGAACGCCTGGTTTCAGGCGTACTTGCCGGGCGATGTGGTGCAGATCGAGCGACTGATCGAGCGTGTCGAGCGTGCGGGCTACAGGATACTCGTTCTGAGTGTCGATACGCCTGTTGCAGCGAACCGCGAGAACAACGTACGCGCCGGATTTTCCACGCCGCTGCGGCCAAGCGTGAGGCTTGCCTGGGACGGACTGACGCATCCGGCCTGGTCACTCGGCACATTTGCCCGGACATTGCTCAAGCACGGCATGCCGCATTTCGAGAACAATTATGCGACACGCGGCGCGCCGATCCTCTCGGCCAGCGTGCTCCGGGATTTCTCGGATCGCGGGCACTTAAACTGGCAGCATTTCAAGCGCATTCGCGCCATGTGGAAAGGCAAGCTGGTCATTAAAGGCATTCTCGACAAGAACGACGCACGAATTGCGCTCGACCACGGCGTCGATGGTGTCATCGTTTCCAATCACGGAGGCCGTCAGCTTGACGGTTCGATTGCGCCCCTTCGCGTGCTCCCCGAGATCGCAGGCGTGTGCGGCGCCATACCGGTCATGATGGACAGCGGCATTCGTCGCGGCACGGATGTGTTGAAAGCGCTCGCGCTTGGAGCCCAATTCGTTTTTGTCGGGCGTCCATTCAACTATGCGGCCGCAATCGCCGGGGAAGCGGGTGTACGCCACGCGATAAGGCTTCTCGCGACGGAGATCGACCGCGATATGGCAATGCTGGGCGTCAATACCCTGGGTGAGATCGACCAAAGCCGCGTGCGCGCGCTGCGATCCTGATTGAGATTGCGATCACCTGATCTCGACGTCTTCCCAGAAGCCGATCCAGTGGTCGATCTGCTGCATGGAAGCGCGTGGCGCCTCGTACGACCAGGCAGCGCGTTCGCTCTGCGCGCCAGCCTCGCCCAGATCATAGAACTGCACTCCGTGCGGGCACTCGAGATCGCTCGGCGTTTTGCGCGCCGGTCGCAACAGCTCCATGCGCACCGCTTCTCGGGGAAAGTACCGGTAGCCTCCGACCTCCAGGGTATCGTCGCTTTCAGCAATGACCCGACCGCGCCAGATTGCCTGCATGGAAAATATTCCTTTGTTCGGTTGTCCATCGCCTTCATGCGCACAACTCAAATCGTAGCGCGCATCCAGCAAAGCAATCGGGAAATATGTCCCCGTATTGCTGCACTCAATCCGGGCTGCGGCACTGCCCAATTTGCAGCTTGACAAGTCCGTAAGTTATGGCTTACGGTAAGTAATGGCTTACGGAGAAGCGCTCGCCGCATTGGCGGATCCCACGCGGCGGCGCGTATTCGAGCGGTTGCGGAGGGGCCCTACGTCGGTGGGCGCGCTGGCGCGGGGCATGCCGGTGAGCCGGCCGGCGGTTTCCCAGCACCTCAAGGCGCTCAGGGAGGCGGGCCTTGTGGACGATCGGGCAGAGGGCACAAAGCGCGTCTATTTCATCGATCCGCACGGGCTTGCGGCGCTGCGCCGTTATATCGACCAGTTCTGGGATGAGGCGCTCGCGGCATTCCAGATAGAAGTGGAACGTGGGGCGAGCGAGCAGAAGGGTACGCAAAGATGACAATGGCTGCGGTGAAAATTGCGCCGGTGCGCAAGAGCATACGCGTGAAGGCAAGCCAGGCGCGCGCGTTCGAAGTGTTCACAGCCGGGCTGGGACGTTGGTGGCCCCTCGATCACGGCATCGGCCCGGCGCCGAGAAAGGCAGCGGTCATGGAAGCCCGCCTGGGCGGACATTGGTACGAGGTCGCGGAGAACGGCACCAGGACGGACGTGGGCACGATCATCGTGTGGGAGCCGCCGCGCCGTTTCGTCATGAGCTGGGATATCAACAGCGAATGGAAGCCCGATACCACGGTGAGCTCCGAGGTCGAGGTCAGGTTCGTTGCGGACGGAGCAGACGCGACCCGAGTCGAGCTCGAGCATCGCAAGTTCGAGGTGATGGGTGCCAAAGGCGGCGAGAAGATGCGCAAGGACGTGGACGGCGGCTGGCCGAGCCTGCTCGAGCACTTCAAGGCTGAAGCCGAAAAAGCGTAACACTGCGGCCATCAAAACTGCATCATCGGAAAAGAGAATCCACCTCTCAGCAAAGGAGTCAAAATATGATTGAGCTCTATGTCTTTCCTCCGAGCCCGCGCGCCTTCAAGGTGATGGCCATCGCCAACCATCTCGGTATCGAGACAAAGATACGGCCGCTCGACCTGGTGAAAGGGGAGCAGAAGACGTACGAATATGCGGCGCTCAATCCGAATATGCGCATGCCGACCATGAAGGACGGCGACTACGTCCTCTGGGAATCCTGCGCGATCGAGCAATATCTTGCAGACAAAAAGCCGGACAGCGGCCTCTTCCCGAAGGACCAGCGCGCACGGCTTGACGTGACGCGTTGGCAGTTCTGGGAGACCGCGCATTGGGATCCTGCGTGTGCCGTCTTCCTGTACGAGAATCTCATCAAGCCGGTGATCCTCAAGATCGGCGATCCCGATGCGGCGGCGCTCGCCCAAGGCACGGAAAATTTCGAACGCGCCGCAAAGGTGCTCGACGCACAGCTCAAGGGCAAGAAGTTCATTTCCGGCGGCACGGTAACTATTGCGGATTTCGGCATCGCCGCGCCGCTTAATTATGCGGAGGCCGGGCGTCTGCCGGTGGGGCCGTATCGCGAGATCAACCGCTGGTACGCGACCATGCGCGCGTTGCCGGCTTGGCAGAAGACGCTCACGCAATGCCAGCTTCCCGCCGCCGCTGCGGCCTGAGCGGAAATTGCCGCTGCGATGAATACAGGGGCGGGTTTCAAACCCGCCCCTGCACGATTCTGACGCCTCGGCGTGAAAGCGCTCAGTCCGGGCCGCGAAATTCCAGAAAGCGTCGTTGTGGGTAGGAATAGATCTTTCCGCTCGCTTGCATGTCGGGCAGGCATAGCTCGACGATGGATGGGGCGATGGTTTCCGGGGAATCGAGGGTGAGGGGATCCTCGCCGGGCATCGCCTGGGCACGCATGCGCGTGCGCACCGGGCCTGGATTGAACACGTTGATGCGCAGATTGGTTGTGGCGTTCTCGGCCGCATAGGTCCGCGCCAGGTTTTCGAGCGCGGCCTTGGAGACCGAATAGGGGCCCCAGTAGGCGGGAGCGGAAGCGGCAGCGCCCGACGAGATGAGGACCACGCGGCCCGCGTCGGAATATTTCAGCAGCTGGTCCATTGCGCGGATCAGTCGCCAGTTCGCCGTGACATTGACAGCGATGACGTCGTCCCATGCCTTTGCTTCCACATGGGCGAGCGGCGAAAGCGGCCCGAGTATGCCCGCATTGGCAACGAGCACATCGAGCCGACCAAACCGCTGATGCAGCGCAAGCCCAAGCCGGTCAATGCCGGC
>DATCJI010000167.1:0-6329 GCA_036562835.1 Xanthobacteraceae bacterium
CAGACGCTCTACAAACATCCGCTTTACAATGCGCTCACCGACTTCGAGCCGGTTGCTCTCATGACAGAGCAGCCGATGGCGCTGATTGTGCGCAACGAGTTGGCTGTCGATACGCTGCAGCAGTTCACCGCATACGCGAAGGTCAATCAGACGAAAATGCAATTCGGATCGGGCGGGCCCGGCTCGGCCACACATCTGGCTTGCGTGCTTCTCAACTCGGCCATTGGCGTGAACGTCACGCACGTGCCCTATCGGTCCGCCGCGATGGCGATACAGGATGTCATCGGAGGCCGGCTCGATTATCTGTGCCCGATCGTGTCGACCGCGATCGCGCAGATCGAAGGCCACCAGGTGAAGCCGGTCGCATTATTGTCAAAAACGCGCAGCGCCGTGTTTCCCGCTCTCGCCACCGCGCAGGAACAAGGGCTGGCTGACTTCGATGCGTACATGTGGAATGGACTATTCGTGCCAAAGGGGACGCCGCAGCCCATCGTGAAAAAGCTGCATGACGCAACCGTCGGCGCTTTGGATCGAGCATCCGTACAGGAGAAAATCAAAGAGATGGGCGGAGCCATTGTGGCGCCGGAGCGCCGCTCGCCCGAGTATCTGCGACGGTTCGTCGAAACGGAAATCGCGAAATGGGCGGTGCCGATCCGCGCGACCGGATTGTCGATGGATTAGCTGCGAGACGGCGCTCATCGGCTCTCGCGCCGGCGCTCGTTGCGCCGCTCCTCGCCGAGCACCCGCTCGGCGCGCCGCAGCTCGGTCTCGAGCAGAAGCCGCTTCCCGAGCCCCGGCAGGCCCACGTCGAGATCGAGGATGATGTCGCCCTCGCGCCCGATGCGCGAGGAGAACGCAAACGCGTGCTTGCGACACTTCATCTGCTGGTGTGCGACCTCGATTCCCTTACGGTTGCGCAGGATGGCCTTGAGCGCGAGCACGCCGACGGCGGCGACATCCCGTCCGAGTAGTGCCTGCGCTGCCGGCGTGGCAAACAACAAAATAGGAAGCTGAGCGCGATGCATGGGGACCTCCTTCGCGCGGACACACCTCGCCCGGAATGGGCGAGCGCCGATCGTCCGCGTCACAAGGGGTCGCTATCGTCGTCTCATGGGCGCATGGATGGTGCGGACCTGCTGCACTTCAAGAGTCACGGGCCCGGAGGCGATTAGCGGGATTCCACCAAAAAGGCCGCCCGTGGAGGCGGCCTTTTCTGGAGAGCCGGATAGCGCTCGTCCTGTTGCCCGCAGCGCACTCCTATCCGAGGCCGTATCCACGAGCATTACCCGCAATGCTGCGACCGTCATGCTTAACGAAGTCTGAATGGAATACTTACAAATTTGTTCAATCTCGGCCCAACTGATTAAGTTGTTAACGGCGCTTTCATCTCTGGTTGGCAGGGAACAGGCTTCCGCATTCGGAGGGCTCCCATGTCGGCGCAATTATCGGCAATTCCACTCACTCTGACCCGCCGGCAGGCTTCGGAAAGTAGACGTGAGCGGGCCTGGCGTTTTGCCGCCACCGCCGTGACGGTCCTGACCGCCTCCTGTGCGGTTGTGCTCGTCTCGCTCGCCACCGTGCTGTTGGAGCTCGGCTGAGCAAATCTATCGCTTCGGCGCGTGACGCCCAAAAAGCGAAATTTCGCCAAGGCTTTGCACCTCTCGCTGGTGCTTGCCGGGACGCGGTGGATCGCCGGGCGCAACGGCGAACAGGGCAATGAATAGAAGCATGCCCACGATCACAATAAAGGACAGGAGTGGCAGCCTCGCTGCGGGGGCCTGAGCGAAAGAAGTCCACCTCCACACAGTCATTGCATTCCCTCGCGCATTGAGCGCAAAGCTATACGCAGGCGCTGCGCAGGGAACTACTGCCGCACGGCGTTTCTCATTCCTTAACCTAAACAGGTGCGCCAACCGGCAGCGATGCGCCGCTCAACAGGCGGGTAGGCCGTAGCCCGGATTGAGCGACAGCGAAATCCGGGAGCATCTTCCCGGATGTCGCTCCGTTCCATCCGGGCTACAGTTTCTCCGAACCGGAAAGTGGGCGCAGTCTTGCCATCGCGCGCGCCCAAAGGCTCGAGCCGTCAGACTGAGCGCGCCCGTCCCCGTTTGATCTCCGTCCCGGGGGCGGGTCGCCCCATTGCCGGTCGAACTCTGCCGCGCGTTCGGACGCCTGGCGCAGCTCCGTTTTCCTTCTCAGTACAGTCTGCTGGTGATTGCGCACTTTTGCGATGGCGCGCTCCCACGGAGTTTCACTCGTGCGTTGAAGCGTGGTTTCAGGCGTGCTTGCCGGCAGGTCCTGTGTCACTGGTGCAGGTATAACCGGAATCGGCCGTTCGCGAATGAACAGCAGCCGGGTCTCCGTCTCGCTGCAGGCCATGCATTCGAATGTGTGGCGAAGGTAGCCCGGCATGGGCACCTCATGATCGTCCACCACACCGATCAGGTGCATTTCTCCGCCGCAGGACAAGCACCGCATTGCACGCACCACCCACTGCCGCTCCTAATCGAGCGCAAAGAAAATGCACGCGTCAAGCTCAGCGCGCACATTTTCCAAATGTGTGGCCAACCCGCTGCAGTGAACGGTTCCCAACATTCGCCGTCCCCCTCTCTCTCCCCCTCGGCCCTGCCCGCTTCCCTTTTCGCGGGGAAATGACAGGGTTGGATCGCAGGTATTCGCCGGCTTGTGGTGCCGCTTGAGCCCCGGGGCGCATCGGAATAAGGGGAACCATGGCAGAACACCCGCTGGGATCCGCCGGCCGGCGGACGGTGCTCAAGCTTCTGGCCGGGTCTATGGCGGGAGCCCCAGGGCTGCGCGCGAGTTTCGCCGCTGCGGTAGAGCCCAGGCTACGCATCGCCGACACCCTCATTGCGCTCGAGCTCGACAGCGCCCTGCGCATCCGCGTGCTCGCCGGCAACGAGCGCCTCACGGATTTTGAGCCAAGCGAGAGTTTGCGTCTTTCCGACGGCACGCGCGTTGAGGAATTTCAGTTCCAGGACGAGCGCCGGGAGCACGTCGAGGACGCGCACGGAAGAGGCACGCGTCACATTGTGCGCGGAATTGCGACCGGCGTCGAAAAACAACTCAGCATCCTCCTGTATCAGCCCTATCCCGGCTTTGCCGTCCTGAACGTGAGCTATCGAAATACCGGTGCGGCCCCCATCAGTATGGCAGGCTGGACCAACGGCGCGCACATCCTCAAACCACGTGCACAGCAAGAGCCCGAGTACTGGTCCTTTTCCGGCGCGACCTATGAGGATCGGCGCGACTGGGTACAGCGGCTGCGAAGCGGATTCGACCAGCGAAATTTCATGGGCATGAACGCTTCCGATTACGGCGGCGGCACACCCGTCGTGGATGTATGGCGGCGGGACTGGGGGCTTGCGGTGGGTCACATCGAGACCGCACCGAAGCTCGTCGCACTCCCGCTCACCATGACGCCCGAGGGGGCGCGTGTTGCGGTCGAATACGATCACGCCACAACGCTTGCGCCCGGCGAGACCTTCTCGAGTTTCAGCACCTTCGTGGCCGTGCATCGCGGCGATTTTTTCGCGATCCTCGATGCCTACCGGCGCATGCTTGCGGAGTCCGGAATGGCGCAGGCCAGGGTTCCGCAGGTGGCATATGCGCCTATCTGGTGCGCCTGGGGTTACGAGCGCGAGTTCACCGTCGCCCAGATCGTTGACACACTGCCCAAAGCCCGCGAGCTTGGTCTTCTCTGGGCGGGCGTCGACGACGGCTGGCAGACGGCCGAGGGCGACTGGAATCTCGACGCGCGGAGATTCCCCCGCGGCGATGCCGACATGATCGCGCTCGTGGACGCGATAAAGCGCACGGGCATGAAGCCCAAGCTATGGCTCGCACCGCTAGCGGCGCGGCCCACCTCCGATCTTCTGCGCGATCACTCCGATATGCTGCTGCTCGACAAAGAAGGCGCGCCACAGAACATCACGTGGTGGGACAGCTACACTTTGTGTCCCGCTTATCCGAAGACTGTGGAATGGGGCAAGGCGCTTGTCCGCAGGACCATGCGCGAATGGGGGTATGAGGGGCTCAAGCTCGACGGGCAGCACCTCAACGGCGTTGCGCCGTGCCATAACCCTGCACACCGGCACGCGCGTCCGGAAGACTCGGTCGAGAAGCTGCAGGATTTTTGGGCGGCGCTATACGATGAGGCCACATCCATCAATACGGACGCGGTCGTGGAAATCTGCCCCTGCGGCACGGCCCAGGCCTTTTACAACATGCCGTTCATGAATCAGCCGGTCGCTTCCGATCCGCTCACTTCCTGGCAGGTGCGCCATAAAGGAAAGAGCATCAAGGCGCTCATGGGACCGTCCGCCGCGTTTGCGGGGGATCACGTCGAGCTCAGCGACGGTGGCAATGATTTTCCCTCGACCGTCGGGATCGGAGCAATCGTGTCGACCAAATTCACGTGGCCGCGCGCTTCAAGTGAAGCCGAGCTTCTCCTGACAAAAGAAAAGGAAGCCGAATGGCGGCGATGGATCAGTGTTCATAACGAAAAACAACTCCCGCAAGGGCGGTATCGCGGCGACCTCTATGATATCGGCTTTGACAAGCCGGAAGCCCATGTGATCGCAAAAGGCGAGCGTTTGTATTACGCGTTTTACGCGGAACGCTGGGACGGCGCCGTCGAATTGCGCGGCCTGGAAAATCGCCAGTACGCCGTGAGCGATTACTGGAACGGAACACCGATCGGCTCCGTATCGCCCACCGCGAATCGGTTGCCCGTCTCGTTTCAGAAATTTTTGCTCCTCGAGGCCACTCCCGTCGACCGGACCTGAGCGTGCCCGTCCTGCAGCGAGCGAAAACGCCGAAGCTGTGGCTCGTCTACGCGTTGACGACGACGGCGCTCTGGGGCGTGTGGGGCGCGTTCACCGATCTGCCGACCAAACACGGTTTCCCCGAAACGCTGGTCTATTGCGTGTGGTCGCTCACCATGGTGCCGCCGGCGCTCTATGCGCTCGCGCGGGCAGAGTGGCAGCTCGACCGTGATGCCGTTTCGCTCAGTTATGGAATGATCATCGGGCTCCTCGGAGCCGGTGGGCAGATCGTGCTGTTCTACGCGGTCACCATGGGGCCTCCTTATCTGATTTTTCCGATTATCTCGCTGTCGCCGATCGTGACTATCGCGCTGTCCTTTCTGCTCCTGCGCGAACGCACCAACGCGCTTGGCGCTGCCGGCATCGTGCTGGCGCTCATTGCGCTTCCCTTGTTCGACATCTCTCCTGCAGCAGTGAACGAGAGCTCGCCGACGATGCCAGCCTCGGGCCACGGCCTCGGCTGGTTCCTGTTCTCGCTCATTGTGATGGGCTGCTGGGGTGTGCAGGCCTATTTCATGAAAGTTGCAAATCGCACGATGACTGCGGAGAGCATTTTCTTTTATATGATGATCGCCGGGCTTGTTATTGCGCCCGTCGCCTGGACGATGACCGACTTTACGCAGCCGGTGAACTGGGGCACCGACGGCCCGTGGCTCGCTGCGGCAACCCAGATCCTGAATGCCATTGGCGCGCTCACGCTCGTCTACGCCTTCCGTTACGGGCAGGCGATCGTTGTCTCCCCGTTGGTCAATGCCGGGGCGCCGTTGATGACGGCGATCATCTCGCTCGTCCTCCTCGGCGCGCTGCCTGGACCGACGAAGCTCGTTGCGCTTGCGCTGGCCTGCATGGCTGCTTTTTTGCTTGCGCTGACGCCCGAAGATGAAGGGATGATCGTTGGTAGCCCGGATGAGCGCCAGCGATATCCGGGATGAATTCCTGCATGTCGCTGCGCCGCATCCGGGCTACAACCCGCGCATGAAGGCGCTTCTCGATCTGATCGCGCGCCACAAGGCAGGCGAGCGATGCGGGATATTTTCCGTCTGTTCCGCGCACCCGCTGGTGATCGAAGCAACTTTTCGTCACGCAAAAACTCGCGCTATGGCTTGCGCTCTCGTCGAAGCGACGTCGAACCAGGTCAACCAGGACGGCGGCTATACCGGGATGAGACCGGCAGACTTCCGCGAGTTCGTTTATCGGATAGCGGATGGGATCGGGCTGCGGCGCGATCGCGTCCTTCTCGGTGGCGATCATCTCGGACCAAACGTCTGGCAGAATTTGCCTGCCGAAGAGGCAATGAAGCGATCCGAAATCCTGGTCGAGCAATATGTCCGTGCCGGCTTCCGCAAGATCCACCTGGACTGCTCCATGTCATGCGCCGACGATGCGACACCGTTGCCCGCCGAGACGGTCGCAGCGCGCGCCGCGCGCCTATGCGCGGTCGCGGAGCGCGTCTTTGCACAAACCGGAGGAGAGCCGCCGGTCTAT
>DATCJI010000179.1:0-4576 GCA_036562835.1 Xanthobacteraceae bacterium
GTTCCTCGTCCGTCAGCATTATCTGCAAACGCTCGACGCGTCCCAATGGCATTGTGCGCCTCCCATGCTGTTCACACTGCCTCGCGGACCAGCCCATCGCAGAGGCTAAATCTTACTCATAAACAGTATCTGCAGCATAAGGTTCCCAATGCGTCAAGTGCGTATTAGGCTGTAAAAAGGCATAGAGCCGAAAAATGGCATATTTCAAATAGTTAGCGGGTAATATTTCCAGAAGGCCCGTGTAGAAAAGCGGATGTTCGGCGTTATGCTTATGGCCACAACCTCAGGCGGCGAGAATTGCCGCCATCGAGGGTGGCCCATTCGAAATAAGCCCATGTTGCGGAAACTGAGCGACGAAATCGCAGACTGCTATCGGCACGCCGAGGATTGCCGACATAAAGCAGACGCGGCCGTCATACCGACCGCAAAGGAAGAGTTTGTTGAAATGGAACGGCGTTGGCTCTTCCTCGCCCGCAGCTATGAATTTACGGAACGGCTGGCGGATTTTACCGACTACTCCGAAACACGGGCGGCAAAGCCATAACGGTGCGTGCGGCGTGGGGCCTGTGTTTCCGGCTTGATCTACAGGGGTGCGCAAACCACCAGCGCGGTCTGCACTTCCGGCAATGCAGGACCACAACACGAAGGGTTAACGGCATTTAACCGCAGTCGATTAATTGCTGCGCGTACGGCACACTGAAATGCAATCGCGGCGTGTTACAACGAACACTGCGGAGCAATCCGCCGGGGCACGCGGGGGCTGCATGTTCTCACTATCCATTCCGAAAATCCTGCGGCACAGGTCGCAGCTCGTTGCCGAGCTGGCCGAGGCGCGCCGGCAAATCGGCGACCTGCAGGAGAAGATCGAGACCGACCCGCTCCTCAACATTCTCAACCGGCGCGGGCTCGAGCGGGCATTGCGCCGCATTATCGATATGATCGAACGTTATGAGGCGCCGGCCGCCGCGCTGGTTCTCGACATTGATAATTTCAAATCCATCAATGACTGGTACGGGCATGTCGCGGGTGACCGCGTCCTGCAGGCGGTATCCGGTCTGCTCGGGTGCAAGGTGCGGACCTCGGACGTTGTCGCGCGGTGGGGCGGGGATGAGTTCTTCATCGTGCTGTGGCGGGTGAACGAGGCGAGCGCCGCCGCGAAGGCAGCCGCGCTCGAAAACGCAATCGCTTCGCTGCGCGTGCCATTTTCCCACCATACCCTTTCAGTCACCGCATCCGCCGGCATAACCATGCTGCGGCCGGAGGATACGCCCATTAAGGCGATGTCGCGCGCGGATCTTCACATGATGCTGCGCAAAAAAGCGCGGCGTTCGGAACGTGCATCGCGGGTGAACACGGCCGACGAATCGCGCTTGCGGGTCGCTTAAAAGGCTAATCAACCAAGGTCCCGGAATAACCGTCCCCATCCGGTGACTCGCTTCGGGTCGACACCGGCGAGCAACAGGCTCTTCCCCGCGACAGTGGAAATAGTATCGTAGATCGGCAGGCCAAGCTCGCGCTCGAGCTCCTCGACCAGCGGAGCACCACGCAAATTCGTGCAGATGATCGCAATGGCGTCCGGCCGCGCGGCCGCGACTTGCCGGGTCATCTCCCGGATTTGCCGCTCCGATACTTCCGAAAACGAGAAATTGTCACTGACGCCGAGATGCCGCTCGGCTGCGCACTCCATGCCCAGGCTCGCGTAATTGGCAATGATCCTGGCCTGCACTTCGTCGAGATATGGGGTGACGAAGCCCAGCCGCCGGACCGCCGTTCGCTCGAGGATCTCGTTGAGCGCCAGCATGGATGTCATCGCCTGGATGCCCGTTTCCGCGCTGATGCGACGGCAGAGCTGGTGATCGGCATCAAACCCGAGCCAGCCCGATGACGTTCCGTTCCAGGCGATCACATCCACCTTGGCGTGCGCCAGAAGCTCCGCGGCGCGGAAGATCTCGCGCTCGTCGAATTGCGCGAGCGCCGAGGAGGACAGCGCGATCTCGGTCACCCGAAAGCGCGAGAAGTGCACGGAAACCTCGGGCAGTCCCGCGAGCATCGCCTGCGTGACAGGCTCGAGCACCGTGTTCGAGGAGGGCGTGAGCATCCCCAGAAAAATACGTTTCATGCAGGGTGCGACCCGCTTTTGATTGATTTTCGTCATTCTGGCTCAATGCATGTCAAGCTTCCTGGCTCTGGTTCGCGCACCGGAGCTTGGATATTGTGCGCCGAGCGGGAATTTCGGAGCAGATCATCACGCCTGCGCATTGGCCGAAGCCGGGAACGACTCATAACGACGTCACCGGCGCCTACAACTGGATCAAGACATCCTGGCCACTGGCCAAGGCATAGCCGGCCCCGGGGATGCGGAGCGCAGCAAGCGTGCGCGCCGGTTGTAACACTGCGCACCGATCCTGATGAATGTAGGGGCGGGTTTGAAACCCGCCCCTGCAAACCCGCCGCGGTTGCAGCAGGCCGGCTCGCCCCCCATTTACAGGTGCATGTCCGAGCACAAGGCGACCTTGAAATGGACGCGCGGAGGCGCTGATTTTTCCTATCAAAAGTATCCGCGCGATCACACCTGGAGCTTCGACGGCGGCCACACCATGACGGGAACGGCCGCCCCCGCCTATCTGGGCAATCCTGCGAACGTCGATCCGGAAGAGGCGTTTGTCGCTTCGGTCGCGAGCTGTCACATGCTCACGTTTTTGGCGATCGCCTCCAAGCAGAAGTTCGTGCTCGATTCCTACGAGGACGCGGCGGTTGGCTTTATGGAAAAGAATGACGAAGGGCGGCTTGCCATCACGCGGGTCGAGCTGCGGCCAAAACTCGCCTGGAGCGGCGATCGAAAACCGAGCACGAAAGAGCTCGAGCAAATGCACCACGCCGCGCACGAGAACTGCTTCATCGCCAACTCGATCAAGACCTACGTTACGGTATCCTCCCCCGCCTAGCGCAGGGACGGACCACCCCGAGCATGCGCAGATCGTAGGGTGCGCAAAATCGCGTGCACACTGGCTCTCCGCGTGGGCACGGCGCGACGCGCGATGTGCGCACGCGTTGAGCCGGAGAGCGCGCCTTTGCCCACCCTACGTCGTCTTCGTCGGCCACTTCGTTCCGCTTTGCAGGGGAAACAGGCTCACCCCGGACGGGCGCCGGAAAATTTCACCACCTTGGCCCATTTCTCGACCTCGTCGCTGATGAGCTTGCCGAAGTCGGCCGGCGAGCCCACGAGCGGCGAGCCGCCAAGCTCGGCAATGCGCGCCTTGATGGCGGCATCTGCGAGGCCAGCGTTGATCTCCCTGTTCAGGAGCGCGACGATCTCTTGCGGCGTATTCTTCGGCGCGCCGATGCCACCCCAATAGCTCGCTTCGAATCCCGGTACGGATTCTGCGACGGTCGGCACCCCGGGCAGCGCGTCGGACGGCATTGCGGTCGTCACCGCGAGCGCGCGCAGCTTGCCGGCCCTGATCTGCTCGATCACCTCGGGCAGCACTGCGAACATGACTTGAATCTGGCCGCCAAGCAGGTCGGTAAGTGCTGGCGCGCCGCCGCGGTAGGGTACATGCACCATGTCGATGCCTGTCATCATCTTGAATAGTTCGCCCGCCACATGGGGCGGCGTCCCGATACCCCCCGACCCCATGTTGATTTTGCCGGGATTGGCCTTCGCATAGGCGATGAAATCGGCGACGGTTTTTGCCGGAAACGAGTCTTCCATGACCAGGGGGGCGCGCATGATGCTCGCCACGGGCGCGATATCGCGGATGAGATCGTAACTGAGCTTCTCATAAAGGCTCGCATTGATCGCGTGCGTCACCGTGAGCATCGCAAGCGTATAGCCGTCCGCAGGTGCGCGCACCGCGACTTCGGTCGCGATATTGCCGGCGGCACCCGGCCGGTTCTCGACCACGAATTGCTGGCCGAGCCGTTCTGAGAGCCATTGGCCGATGACGCGCGCGAGAATGTCGTTGGCGCCGCCCGCCGGAAAACCGGAGAGCAAGCGCACCGGCCGGCTCGGATAGGCTTGTGCGCAAGATGTGCGCAAAGACATGCGCGATAGCGCAAGCATGGCGGCCGTGATCGCTGCACCCTGAAGAAATCGTCTACGCAAATCATCCATTGCGCGGCCAAAACTCGGCGATGGGAATGGGCTACGCAGCAAGCGCTTTCAATGCAGCTTTGGGATTTCTCGCCACGATGGTCAGCAGCGAACGCGCGGCCGGGTCGGGCAGCACACGGCCCTGTTCCCAGTTGCGCAATGTCGAGAGGGGAATTCGCAATGCTCGTGCGAACGCGTCTTGTGTCATTCCCAGTTTCTTCCGCAGCAATTGTGGCGGGATGACGGGAGCAAAGCCCTCGAGATCTGTCTCCTGTTCATCATCCTCATGCAGATGGCGACGGATATCGGCCTCCGTCGTCGCGGCGATCTTCGCGCGGTTCACACGCGGGTTCAGCCGCCTGATATCTTCCATTCTTCGGCGAACGATAGCCATTGTTTGCGCTCCTTCCTGCTGGCCAGCCGGGCTGAAATGATGTGGCGTGTATCACCGCGGTCGGTATACACGACGAACAGAATATCCTC
>DATCJI010000371.1:0-6067 GCA_036562835.1 Xanthobacteraceae bacterium
GATCCGGCCAGGTCGGGTCGGCGGCATCGAATTTCAGAAAGCGCGTGAACAGGACGGTTGCGATATCGGCTGCTCCCATGGGTAGCCCGGGATGGCCGGATTTCGCCTGCTCGACCGCATCCATGGCAAGCGCCCGAATGGCATTGGCCATTCGCTCGTGCTCCTCACGCGTCATCGCGCGGCGCCGCTCGTGGCTGGTGCTTGGGGCTGACGCGGTTGCGGCCGCGGAGGCAGCAATAGGAGAACTCCGCTTGCTCATCCTTATCGCAACCTTTTCTGACTGGCTGATTTGGCTGAGCGCTGCAGCCGCGGAATTGTTCGGACAAACCGCCGCGCCTGCGAAGCCTCTAGCATGCGTGCCGCTCAAATAAAATATAGCGACCGCCGCAGGATTCGCCATGCACAGGCAGGCGCTCGACCGTTGACGAGGGCTCGCCAAATAACGTAAGGCTCTGGCGTAACTAACTGCCATTGCACGACATTTCGCAGTGCCGCGGCTGGCCACAACAGGCGATTGAACATGACCGATTCAGCCGCAATTGATGCTGCCAATAAACGGCTCGCGCTTGCGCTTGATGCGCTTGCGGCTGCGGTTGAACGCCGAGGCGAGGCGGACCAGGAAGCCGCAAACCTTTCGGCCCAGCTGCATGCGCTTGGAGCCGATCGCGCACGGCTCGCGAGCGATCTCGACGGCACCGCCGCGCGGAGCCAAGCGCTGGAACGCGCGAACCGCGACGTTGCGCATCGCATTGATGCAGTGCTCGGGACGTTGCGTTCCTTGCTCGCCCAGAGCGGCGGGTAAAATCCGAACGCGAGGGGCGCATGCCGCAGGTCAGTGTCACGATCAACGGACGTCAGTTCCGGATGGCATGCGAGGAGGGCGAGGAGCAGCGCCTGGCGCGCCTTGCCGAGGATCTGGACCATCGCATTACGCGCCTGCGCGCGCGCTTCGGCGAGATCGGCGACACACGCCTGACTGTTATGGCGGCTCTTACCATCGCCGACGAACTGGCGGAGACCAGGGAAAAACTGCAGGCTGTCGCAACCGAGCTCACGGGCCTCAAGGGTGCCGACGTTGCAAGCAGCGAACGTCACAAGATCACCCAGGCAACGGCTGCGGCCGCGCTCAACGCCGCGGCCGAACGTATCGAGGCTCTCACCAGGCGACTCAATCAGACGATTGGCGACGCTGCCCTGCCGATGGGATGAGCGGCGGCTGGCGTGGCACTCAGCCCGGTCATGCACTACATTGGCAAAGCGGGGCTGCGAGGTGCGTCAGGAGACATATCCCCGGGGCCTTATCGATCCTAAAGGGAGCTGTCCCTGACCGGGCTCGTGGGCTCGGACACATGGCGCCCACCTACTTTCGTAGGGAACCCGGGATCGGCGCTTCAACGGCCATTGCGGCTCCGCGCTTTCATTCGTGACACCATCTCCCGCATGGACAAGGCCGAGATTCGCCGCGTAGCGCTTTCGGCGCGCGACGCGATACCGTCGGCGTCTCGTTTCGCTGCAGCAAACACGATCGCGGAACGTCCCTTTCCCTTCCCGCTCGCACCCGGCAATGTCGTCTCAGGTTTCATGCCGCTCAAAACCGAGATCAATCCGCTGCCGCTGCTGCGCAAGCTGGCGAGTGCGGGCGCCACGCTTGCGTTACCTGCCGTTTGCGGACGCGGGCAGCCCCTGCGCATGCGCGCCTACGCCTTTGGCGATCGCCTCATCGCCGGGGTGTGGAATATCCGAGAACCAGCGGCGGACGCTCCGGAAGTTTTTCCTGATATTCTGATTGTGCCGCTGCTTGCGTTTGATCGCAGCGGTCATCGCGTGGGCTATGGCGCCGGATATTACGACCTCACGATCAATGCATTGCGCGCGCGGAAATCCGTCATCGCGGCCGGCATTGCCTTCGCGGTGCAGGAGATATCAGCCGTGCCGCACACAGAGCAGGATGCACCGCTGGATTTCGTGCTGACTGAGCGCGAATCCATCGATTGCCGGAAGGCATAGCGCATGCGCATCCTGTTCATCGGTGACGTGGTCGGGCGCAGCGGGCGCGCCGTCGTGCTCGAGCACCTGCCGCGTCTGCGCCGCGAATGGCAGCTCGATTTCGTGGTGCTCAACGGCGAGAACGCCGCCGGCGGCTTCGGCATCACCGAGACGATTTATCAGGAATTCATCGATGCTGGTGCTGATGCAATCACGGGCGGCAATCACTCCTGGGATCAAAAGGAAGCACTGGTGTTCATCGAGCGCGCACCGGGGCTATTGCGCCCGGTCAACTTTCCTCCCGGCACGCCAGGACGTGGTAGCGCATTGCTCGAGGCGCGCAATGGCGCGCGCGTGCTGGTCGTCAATGCGATGGGGCGCATTTTCATGGACCCTCTCGACGACCCCTTTGCGGCCGTCGATCACGAACTCACTGTCTGCACCCTCAAACGCGAGGCCGACGCAATCATCATTGACGTCCATGCTGAAGCGACGAGCGAGAAACAGGCGATGGGCCATTTTTGCGACGGACGGGCGAGCGCGGTCGTGGGCACACACACCCATGCGCCGACCGCAGACCACCACATTCTCCCCGGCGGGACCGGCTTTGTGACAGACGTAGGCATGAGCGGCGATTACAACTCGGTCATCGGCATGGACAAGGGCGAACCATTGCAACGATTTCTCCGCAAAATCGCGACCGCGCGGTTCGAGCCGGCGCTCGGTGATGCGACGCTCTGCGGGCTGGCGATTGAGACCGATGACGAGACGGGCTTGACGCAACGCTTGGCCGCCGTGCGCCTCGGCGGAAGGCTTGAGCAGTCGACGCCCGCATTTTGGCAATGATCCGAATTCGCCACGTGTGTGGATTTCACTGGTCGCGCATCTTAAAATGCGAGGCTTTTCCGTTACCGCCGGGGTTGACCCGGTCATCCACGTGTTGAGTCCAGCGCGATCAAAGATGTGGATGCGCGGGACAAGCCCGTGCACGACGCGGGACATGGATTACTTCGCATGGCCGGCCATTCGCAATTCAAGAACATCATGCACCGGAAGGGCCGCCAGGATGCGGTCAAATCGCGCATGTTCGGCAAGCTCGCGCGCGAGATCACGGTTTCCGCCCGGCTGGGATTGCCTGACCCGGCCATGAACCCGCGTCTACGCGCTGCCGTGCTCGCCGCGCGCGCCGAGAACATGCCCAAGGATAATATCGAGCGCGCCATCAAAAAGGCGACCGGTGGGGAAGGGGATAACTATGATGAGATCCGATATGAAGGCTACGGGCCGGGCGGGGTCGCGGTCATTGTCGAAGCGCTGACGGATAATCGGAACCGAACTGCGGGCGAAATCCGCGCGACCTTCACGAAATCCGGCGGTCATCTCGCCGAGACCGGCGCCGTCTCTTTCATGTTCGATCGCGTCGGGCTGGTGGAATACGACGGAAAGGCTGCGAGCGCCGATGCGATGCTGGAAGCCGCGATCGATGCCGGGGCCGAAGACGTCATTTTCAACGAGGCGGGCCACGAAGTCTACACCACCCCCGAAGCCTTGCGCGACGTGGCGAAGGCACTTGAGGCAAAATTCGGCGAACCCCGCAAGGCGGCTCTGGTCTGGAAGCCGCAGAACACGGTATCCGTGAGTGACGAGCACGGCGAGAAGCTCCTCCGCCTTCTCGAGTCGCTCACCGAGCATGATGACGTGCAAAACGTCTTTGCCAATTTTGAAATGTCGGACGCGGTGCTGCAAAAGCTCAGCGCGTAAGGCGAGCAGCACATCAGCTCGCACGAGGCTTGCCGCCTGCAATGCGCTGCAAAAGCCTATAGGCTTGTATCTTTTCCAGAGGTATCAACGCTCTGCATGCGCGGAGCGATTCGCATTCTCGGCATTGATCCCGGACTTCGCAGCACCGGTTGGGGGATCATTGCTGTACAGGGCAATTCATTGAGCTATGTCGGTTCCGGTTCGCTCACCACGGACGAGCGCCAGGGACTTGCGGCACGGCTTCTCGCTATTCATGACGGGTTGCGCAAGGTGGTCGACACGCATGCGCCGCATGAAGCGGCGGTCGAGGCTACATTCGTCAATCGTGACGCAGCCGCAACACTCAAGCTGGGCCAGGCGCGCGGAATCGCCATGCTGGTGCCGGCGCTTGCAGGCCTCGAAGTCGCCGAATACGCGCCGAACCTGGTGAAGAAAACCATCGTGGGCGTCGGGCACAGCGAAAAGGCGCAGGTGCGCATGATGGTCGGGGTTCTGCTGCCCAAAGCCAATCCGTGCTCCGATGACGCCGCGGATGCACTTGCGATTGCGGTCTGCCATGCCCATCACCGGCAGAGCGCGCTTCTGAAATTGGCTGCGTCATGATCGGCAGGCTGCGAGGAATAATCGAAAGCTACGGCGAGGACTTTCTCATCCTCGACGTGAACGGCGTCGGTTACATGGTGCATTGCTCACCGCGCACGCTGCAGGAGCTTCCGAGGACTGCAGAAGGCGCGAGCCTGGCGATTGAGACCTACGTCCGCGAAGACCAGATCAAGCTGTTCGGCTTCGTCACCGAGACCGAACGTGAATGGTTCCGCTTGCTGCAGACGGTGCAAGGGGTGGGGGCGAAAGTTGCGCTCGCGGTGCTCGGCACACTCAAGCCTGCTGAGCTCGCCTCCGCCATTGCGATGCGCGACAAAGCAATGATCGCTCGCACGCCCGGTGTCGGGCCGAAAGTTGCCGAGCGCATTGTCACGGAGCTCAAGGACCGTGCCCCTGCATATGCGGATCTTGACCCGAATGTTGTGCGCCTGTCGGGGGCAATTGAGGAAAAACGTGCCCCTCAGCCCCTCACGGATGCCGTTTCCGCCCTCGTGAATCTGGGCTACGGCCAGCCCCAGGCTGCGTCGGCCATTGCCGCAGCAGCTCGTAATGCGGGGAAAGAGGCGGATGCTGCTCTCCTCATTCGGCTCGGGCTCAAGGAGCTGGCGAAATGAGAAACTGTTTAACGCAGACATGCTGAACAAGCAGGACGAGCAGCTGATAGATGCTGCGCGTGAGGCGATCACCCAGCGGTATCGCAACGACTGGCAGGAAGTCGGTGCTGCGCTGCGCACGCGCGATGGCCGCATCTATACCGGGGTCAACCTCGATGCTTATCTCGGCCGCATGGCAGTGTGCGCGGAGGCGGTGGCCCTCGGCCGTGCGGTAACGGAATCCGGCGAAATGGGCATCGACACCATCGTGGCGGTGCGCCATCCCGAGCCCTCCGAAACCGATAAGGCCATTGTGGTCGTCTCGCCGTGCGGGAGCTGCCGTGAATTGATCTGGGACTATGACCGCAACGCGCGCGTGATCGTGCCCAGCCAAAACGGTCCGGTGATCGCCGCCATAGCCGATCTGCTGCCAAACAAATATAGCCGAGAGCGTACGCTGTGACCCCTTCAACGACTGCGCCGCGCCTCGTAAGCGCCGAGCACCGCGATGAAGACCGCGACACGAGCCTGCGCCCGCAGGTTCTCGGGGACTTCATCGGCCAGCAACAGGTTCGCTCGAACCTTGCGGTATTCATTGAAGCGGCGCGCACACGCCATGAGCCGCTTGATCATGTGCTGCTCGTGGGGCCACCCGGCCTGGGAAAGACGACACTGGCGCAAATCGTCGCGCGCGAGCTTGGAGTCAATTTTCGCGCCACCTCCGGGCCCGTCATCGCAAAAGCGGGAGATCTCGCCGCACTGCTCACGAATCTGGAGCATCGCGACGTGTTGTTTATCGACGAGATCCACAGGCTGAATCCTGCGGTCGAGGAAATCCTCTATCCGGCCATGGAGGATTTTCAGCTCGACCTCATCATTGGACAAGGACCCGCAGCACGGTCCGTCAAGATCGATCTCGCAAAATTCACGCTCATTGGCGCGACCACGCGCGCGGGCCTGCTTACCAATCCACTGCGCGACCGATTCGGGATTCCGTTACGGCTGAATTTTTATTCCGAGAGCGAGCTCGAGCAAATCGTCACTCGTGGAGCGCGCGTGCTCGGCATCGCTATGACTCCTGAGGGAGCCAACGAGATTGCACGGCGTGCCCGCGGCACTCCCCG
>DATCJI010000399.1:0-3674 GCA_036562835.1 Xanthobacteraceae bacterium
GACGAGGAAGCGAAGAAGCAGTATCCGCAGGGCTGGAAGGCGCCGAAATCCTACATCCGCATCGTGCCCGCCCCGCGCACGTAACAGCCTTACAAACCCGGATATCGCACATCGTCACCCGCGGGCTTGACCCGCGGGTCCATTTTCTTGGCAAAACGATGGATTGCCGGGTCAAGCCCGGCAATGACGGATGAAAGGGAGAAGCCAAATGGATGTGCGCGCCGCCGTGGCATACGCAGCCGGCAAGCCGCTTGAAGTCACCACGTCACGCTCGAGGGACCAAAGCGCGGCGAGGTGCTCGTCGAGCTGAAAGCGACCGGCATCTGCCACACCGACGAGTTCACGCTCTCAGGCGCCGATCCGGAAGGTCTGTTCCCCGCCATTCTCGGCCACGAGGGCGCGGGCATCGTGGTCGATGTGGGCCCGGAGGTCACCTCGATCAAAAAGAACGATCACGTCATTCCGCTCTACACACCGGAATGCCGCCAGTGCCCGTCATGCCTTTCGCGCAAGACCAATCTCTGCACCGCCATCAGGGCAACGCAGGGACGTGGCGTGATGCCCGACGGCAGCTCGCGCTTCTCCATCGGCGGCAAGATGGTGCATCACTATATGGGCTGCTCGACCTTTGCGAATTTCACCGTGCTGCCGGAAATTGCGGTCGCGAGAATTCGCGAGGACGCTCCTTTCGAGAAGGTCTGTTACATCGGCTGCGGGGTGACGACCGGAATAGGCGCAGTGATCAACACCGCAAAGGTCGAGCCCGGCGCGAAATGCATCGTGTTCGGGCTGGGCGGCATCGGCCTCAACGTGATCCAGGGACTGCGGCTCGTGGGTGCCGAGATGATCATCGGGGTCGACACCAACAATGCCAAGAAGGAGTGGGGCGAGCGCTTCGGCATGACGCATTTCGTCAATCCCAACGAGATCGGCGGCGATCTCGTGCCGTATGACCAAAAGTGGCGACGATCAGATCGGCGGCGCCGACTACACGTTCGAATGCGTGGGCAATGTGAAGCTCATGCGCGCAGCACTCGAAGCGTGTCACCGCGGCTGGGGCGAAAGTGTCATCATCGGGGTGGCCGGCTCGGGGCAGGAGATCGCCACGCGTCCCTTTCAGCTCGTCACCGGACGCGTATGGCGCGGGACCGCCTTCGGCGGCGCACGCGGGCGCACCGACGTGCCGAAGATTGTCGACTGGTACATGCAGGGCAAGATCCAGATCGATCCGATGATCACGCACGTGATGCCGCTTGCCGACATCAACAAGGGGTTCGATCTGATGCATGCGGGCAAATCGATCCGCAGCGTCGTGACGTATTAGAATTTATTCCGGCATGTCATCGCCCGCGCATGCGGGCGATCCAGTAATCATAGCAGGAGCATGTATGCCCAGCCGGTGGTTACTGGATGCCCGCCTTCGCGGGCATGACAGTCCGAGACATGGCCGCTGTCGATCAGTGCAGGCTGGGGCGCTTGAGAAAGGTGTTACGGTCGCCTGAGCGGACGCGCGCCTCGAAGGCGCGGCCGTCGCGGAAGATGGCAAGCGGCACTTCCACGCCAGCTTGTCCAAGCGACCACACCTTGCGGAAGAACGCAGCAAGATCGCTCACCTCTGCGCCCGCAACCGCAAGCACCACGTCGCCTTGCTGCAAATTCGCGCGCCGCGCCGGGCCGCCGTCCGACACGCTCGCGATCACGATCTTGTCGTCGATCTCGGTGGCATGCAGCCCGAGCCACGGCCGCGCCGGACGATTGGGCCGCCCGCGCGTGAGCAGGTCCTGCAGAATGGGTTTCAGCAGATCAATGGGCACAATCATGTTCAGAGAATCGGCGTTGCCGCGCTCGCGCTGCTGCTGCACCTGGAGCGAGCCAATGCCGACGAGCTCGCCTGAGCGATCGATCATGGCGGTGCCGCCCCAGAACGGATGCGCAGGCGTGGTGAAGATCGCCTCGTCAAGCACGTATTCCCAATTGCCGGCAAATTCCTGCTTTGCGGCTATGCGCGCCACGATGGAATGCTTGCGTCCGCCTGCCCCGGCAACGACGACCGGATCACCTACTTTCGCGCTTTCCGACTGGCCGATGCGCAGCGTTGGCAGATCGATTGATGCCAATGCCTGCACCAGGCCGAACCCTGTTTCCTGATCGTAGGCAAGCACGTGGCCGGGCACTGCTGCGCCGTCGGCGAGATGTAGCCAGATCGTCTGCGCCTCGGTGATCAGATAGCCGATGGTGAGCACGACGCCGCGGCGGATCAGAACACCGTTGCCGGCGCGCTCGGTGCCGAGGATCTCGGCCGTGAATGCATCGTTCGGAATAACCGAGCGGAGACCCACAACCGAGCTGAGCGCGGCGTCCAGATCGTAGTCGTAGTGCTCAGGCTTCGGCTGAACTGAAACCGGGAGTTCCCAGTCGCTCGCAGGCATTTGAGCGCGCTCCTTTCCGGGGTTCCAACTTTATATAGCGGCTTCTGCACTGGGAAACATAGGTTTCCGGGGAACGGCGGCATGGGCCCGACGTTGACGTTTGGGGCAGTCGAAACTCAGCAACTCCAGGGAACAAACATGAGCAGCTTCAAAGCTATTGTTATGGGTGCGGCCGCCGCAGGCGCGTTCGCGGCGAGCGCGGCAGCAATGCCAATGAACGATCTCGGATCGCAAGGCGTCATGCTGCAGAAAGCCGCGCTGGTCTGCAACGATCGTGGCCGCTGCATAGAGACGCGACGGCATGCGCATCGCTTCTACCGCGACTACGATCGTGATTATGGTGCCCGGCCCTACGGCTACTATGACGAGGGCCCGGGGGTAGGTTTCAGCTTTGGCTATGGTCTGCACGGTCACTGGCGCTAAGCCAGGAGCGTAGTACGCAACTGACCCACCGGCGAAAGCCGGCGGGTCTTTTCCGTTCCGCCATCACGTGTTCGAGCGAAGCTGCGCTTTATTGGGCCGTCGCGCTTCTGGCGTGGCCCATGCAGTGGTCGAAAAACGACCTGTATTCCTCGTCCGGCAGATGCAGCTCGCCGAAGCGCACGTCGCATTTGACGCGGTCCCCGAGCACTTCCACCTGCTTGTTCTGCTCCTCAGCTACAGGCGACGATGCTGTCTGTGTCGTCTGCATTTTGGAGCGAGCGAGAAGAACCAGGTCATCCCAGTAATGATCGATCCCGGCTCCCAGTGCGCCGGATATGACGCACGACGCCAGCACTAAACCGACCCGCATTCCAATACCCCCTTACTGTCCCCGGCCGAGCTTTCCGGCCACCTCCTTCCTACTATGCCCAATGGTACGAAATTGTGCCCTTCGGCGGCCGTTTCGGCGGCTCGGCCAACCTTCACCTCGCAGGCCGGCAAATACCGGCCGGAACCCTAGTGCGCGGAATCATGGAAGGGTGATGCATGTGTCCCGCACGCGGTGCAGCGCGCAGCGGTGCACCGCAGATGCGGGACCGTCCGAAGCTTGGAGTTTGAGACGGTCCCGGGTCTGCGCTGCAGCACTTCGTGCCGCAGTGCGCCCGGGACACATGAATCACTCAGTACCCAAAGTGGGTACTAGTGCTTTGCGGGCGATGGGCTTTGCATCTTGCGCTCTGCTTCCTCGAGCATGACAAGCAGATCGCTTTCAGTTATGCCTCTAGCGGCGAGCGCATCCTTGATGCGCTCGCGTATCATTTC
>DATCJI010000411.1:0-21115 GCA_036562835.1 Xanthobacteraceae bacterium
GAGCTTGAGCCGTATTACGAGAAGTTCGAACGCGTAGCGGCGGTATCAGGCAAGGCCGGCAATCTCCGCGGCCAGATTGTCCCCGGGGGGAATCCGTTCGAAGCGCCGCGGCAGAACGAGTATGCCCTTCCGCCGCTGGCCAGCATCCTTTCGGGCGAGATGTTTGCGGCAGCCGCGAAAAACAGCGGCTATCATCCGTTTCCGCGTCCGAGCGCGAACGCCTCTCGCGCCTACACCAATCCGGACGGCGCTCACTTCGGCGCATGCCAGTACTGCGGCTATTGCCAGCGTTTTGGCTGCGAGGCGGACGCCAAAGGCAGCCCGCACATGACGGTGATCCCGATTGCGCTGCGCAATCCGAACTTCGAGCTGCGCACCTATGCCTGGGTCACCAGGGTGCTCAAGAATTCCGACGGCAAGCGCGTCACCGGCGTGAGCTACACGAACCTTCTCAATGGCGAGGAATTCGAGCAGCCGGCCGGCATGGTGCTGCTATGCGCCTACGCGCTCAATAACGTGCACCTGATGCTGCTGTCGCGCATCGGCGAGCCGTACGATCCGGTGCCGCAGACGGGCGTCATCGGCAAGAACTACTGTTATCAGACGGGCACCGCCGCAACGTTGTTTTTCGAAGGCCGACATTTCAACCGGTTCATGAATGCGGGCGGCACGAATGTGACCATCGACGACTACAACACTAACTGGGAATTCGATCGCGCGCCGCATGGCTTTATCGGCGGCTACAACGTATCCGCCGGCTTCAACACGGTCTTGCCCATCGGGTATCGGCCGGTGCCGAGCGGCACGCCGCAATGGGGCAAGGCATGGAAAGCGGCAACCGCCAAATGGTACCAGAGCGCGATGAACATCGCGGCAGCGGGAAGTGTGATGGCGAGCCGCTACAACCATTTGGATCTCGATCCGACCTACCGCAATGCGTTCGGCCAGCCGTTGATGCGCATGACCTTCGACTACAAGGCAAACGAGCACCGGATAGGCCAGCACGCGGCCAACGTCGTCAACGAGATCGCCCGGGGCATGGACCCGACGAAGCTCAACCCCGCCGTTGCGCGCACGCAGCCCTGGACCGTGGTGCCCTATCAGAGCACTCACAATGTCGGCGGCACGCCCATGGGAAACAATCCGCGCGAGAGCGCGGTCAACAAATATTTGCAGAGCTGGGATTGCCATAATCTGTTCGTGGTGGGCGCCAACGTGTTCCCCCATAATTCCTCCTACAACCCGACCGGACCTGTGGGGGCGCTCGCCTACTGGACCGCGGACGCGATCAAGAACCGCTATCTGAAAAATCCCGGGCCCCTCGTCCCCGCATGACCAAAACCGCGGTCATTCCGGGGCGCCGCGGAGCGGCTTTCGCATTCGCGGTCGTCATGGCGGCGCGCCCGTCGGTTGCCGCAGACGCGGTGCGCGGGCAGCAGCTCTATGTGGAATGCATTGCCTGTCATTCCATCGCGCCGGGCATCCATGGCATCGGCCCGAGCCTGCACGGCGTGTTCAACCGTCAGGCCGGCGTACTCGAGGGGTTCCGGTACTCTCCCGCGCTCAGGCGCAGCGGGATCATCTGGACCGCAGATACGCTCGACGCCTTTATTGCCGATTCCCAGAAATTCTTGCCCGGAAACCGCATGCCTTTCGCGGGCATGCCTGAAGCGGCGGATCGCGCCGATTTGATCGCATACCTGCAGCAAGCAGCCCAATAGCAAGCTCAGATCAAGCCTGCATAAAGGTAACTGCCTCAATGCGGTTGCCGTCGGGATCGCGAACAAAGGCGGCGTAATAGCCTTGGCCGTGTTGGGGACGCAGGCCCGGTGTGCCGTCGGACTCTCCGCCGGACTTGAGCGCCGCAGCATGGAATGCGTCAACCAGCTCGGCCGTGCGTACGCGGAGTGCGACATGGGTAACGCAATCCTCGGCAACGGCTGCCATCGCCGGCCGCATATTGACCCAGAACTCCGGATACTCTTTGCCGAAACCCACGGTTCGCGCGCGCGTCTCCAGTCTTCGATAGCCGATCGCACCGAGGACGGCTTCATAGAAGCGCGTCGCGTTATCCAGGTCGCGCACCGACACAGATACATGATCGATCATCGTCGCTGGAACTCAACCTGCCATTTGAACGCATCGCGCAGTGTACCGATTGACACGAGGACCCGCGGCCTCGCCAAACGAGCATCATGCCCTGCTAACCCGTTTGCAGCAGCGGCTGCAGAGCGCGGATGTTGGTCACCGCCTCCATTGCATATACCGTGTCGATCAGGCGGCCCGACTTCTCGCTTCCGAGTACCGGCGCGATGAGATCGCGTGCCTTCTCCATCACCTCGGTCCGTGACATGGGATTGCGCGGTGTCCCGCGCACCGCGGACACCCGCTCCGAAAGCTGCGTTCCATCGTCCAGCTGTACTTCGACGGTGGTGACGCGCACCGGCAGAAGTTTTGCAAGCTCTTCGTCCCGTACGAGCTCGACCTTCGCGCGTTCCCGCAAAGTTGCCGGGTCCTGCATGCGCGCCTTGTCGTGGGCAGCATGGAACGAGACGGTCTTGTCCATGAGCATCACAGCAAGCATGTGCTGCAGACAGATGTCGGGGATATCGCGATTGTCCACCACTGCGGCGACCGAAGGCGCGAGCCGTACAACCACGCGGCGCACCTGGTCGGCCTCAAATGGGCGCTTGTGACGGATTGCGTCCATTGCATCGAGTGGCCCCTGGATGGGAGAGCCGACGGTCCATTTCTTGATGTCCGTTTGCGCGATCTCGTATCGGTCACCGAGCTTCTCGACGAGGCGCTCGGGCTGCGCCTTGGGTGCGTAGGCCGTGAAGAAATTATCGGCACCCGAGAAGATGTCGTCGACGCCGTTCCAGCCCGAGCGCACCACCAGTGCCGATGTGACGCCATTGCGCGCCGGCATACCCCCGAAGACGAAGGCCTTCTCGATATGATCGGTGTCGCGCCGCCACGCGATAATACCCGACGATTGCTGCGCGATGTAATCAAGCACCCAGCGCATCTGGCGGCCATCGAGCCCGGCCGCGCAGGCGGCGGCGGCCCCGGCACCGAAGTTGCCGCCAATGCTGTGCGTCGAGAGGCTGCTCTCGTAGCTGAACTCGGCGCCTCCCATGGCCATGAGCACGCGGATGCCGACGTCGTAACCGAGTGCGATCGCGCTGAGAAATCGCGCACCGTCTATGCCGAGCTCCTCACCCGCTGCAAGCGCTGCCGGCACGATCGCACAGCCAGGATGGGAACGCGAAGCATTGTGTGAATCGTCGGTTTCATCTGCATGCCCCATCACTCCATTGGCGAGGGCAGCGTCGGCCGGAGCAGCGGTGAGCGCAGTGGCAACGATGCTTGCGCGGCCTTTTCCACCGTGCGCGCCGATGTATTTTTGCGCGGGCTCGCCTGGCAGCAGCTGCGATCCGGAGATCATCGCGGCGAGTGTATCAACAAGATGATGCTTGGTGTGCTCCGCGGCTTCCGCAGGCAGCGCGCGCAGTCCCGCAGCAGCCATATAATCGCTCAGAGTCCGCATGACCGGACTGATGCCGGACGCCTCGGATGCACGCAGCGGGGAAACCGTCAATCCCGCAATCGCCATTGCTGTCGCACGAAAAACATCCCGACGGTGCATCGCTGCCACGCAACTCCAGGCCGCGGTCCGAGTTTGTAGCTCTACACCGTCTCCATGAACAGTGCGCTCCTGCGGCATGCCCGACGTGAATGCGAGATATGCAGACCCGCAAGATCGTTGCGTCCTGGCTTTGACCTACTTACGACGGATTGTATCCCGCACTCACCGAGTGCAACTCCTTGCGCGGCATCAGGATAACAAATCGATGAGCGGACATCAGCGTTTCGACAATTCCCGTCGGGCCTTCCTCAGCGCTGCAGGCACGATTGGCTGCGCGGCTTTACTGAGACCCTTGCGCGCCATCGCGCAGACGTCCGGTGCTGAGAAGCTGCGCATCGGCGTGATCGGATCCGGCCATATCGGTGGCACCATTGGCGGTCTCTGGGTGAAGTCGGGACATCCGGTGCTGTTTTCATCCCGCCACCCCGAGGAGCTCAAGGAGCTGGTGAGCGGATTGGGGCCGCTGGCCCGCAATGGAACGGTAGCCGAGGCCGTTTCATTCGGCGATGTGCTTTTCGTAGCGGTGCCGTATGGCGCGCTGCCTCAACTCGGAAAGGACTATACGGACGGGTTTCGCAGCAAGATCACGCTTGATGCCTGCAATGCAGTGGCTGGGCGCGATGGCGCCGCGCTCGCGGAAGAAGCGGAGCGCGATGGCATCGGCACGGTTTCGCAAAAGTATCTCGCGGGCACGCGGCTGGTACGCGCATTCAACACGCTGGGCTATGCGATCTTCGCGCGAGAGGCGAACCGCCCTGATCCGAAGCTCGCGATCCCGATTGCCGGCGACGATGCAGAAGCGGTGCAGGTTGCAGCCGGATTGGTGCGCGATGCCGGTTTCGAGCCCGTGCTGGTCGGGAAACTCGCGGATGCCCGCCGCTTTCAGCGCGGCGCTCCGGGCTATGGCCAGGCTGTGACGGCAGCGGAGCTGAAGCAGAAGCTGTCGCTCGCACCATGACCGTAGTTGAGCGCTGGCGCGCAGCGCTGCCGGCGAGCAGCGAGGAGCGCGCGGCCGCGCTGTGGTCGTTCGCGTATTTCTTCACGCTGCTTGCGGGCTATTACGTGCTGCGTCCGCTGCGCGATCAAATGGGCATCGCCGGCGGCATCAAGGCACTGCCCTGGGTATTCACCGCAACTTTCCTGACGCTGCTCGTGGTGCAGCCCCTTTATGGCGCGCTTGTCGCTCGCATGCGGCGCGTGCAGTTCATTCCCGTCGTGTACCACTTCTTCGTCGCCAATCTCGCGGTCTTCTGGATTCTTTTGACCACCGGTGTCGCAACGATTGCCGTGGCGCGCATTTTTTTCGTCTGGGTGAGCGTGTTCAACCTGGTTGCCGTCGCGGTGTTCTGGTCGTTCATGGCCGATCTGTTCACAGCCGAGCAGGGCAAGCGCCTGTTCGGCTTCATCGGTGCCGGGGGCACCGCCGGCGCGCTGCTGGGCCCTTCAATTACGATCGGATTGTCGCCGCTCGGTCCGGCCAATCTGCTGATCGTAGCGATGGTCTTTCTTGAGCTCGCCGTCCTCTGTGTTCACCAGCTCGAGCGGACCGCAACTCCACGACAGGATGCGCAAGCCCGCGATGAGCGCGTCGGCGGGGGCGCGTTCGCCGGAATAACTGAAGTGTTTCGCTCGCCCTATCTCCTGGGTCTCGCCACATGGGTGAGCCTGATGTCGTTTGGCGCGACCATCCTGTATTTCGCCCAGGCCAATGTCGTCGCCGCCACCGTCCACGGCGCCGGGGCGCAAATGCGCATTTTTGCAAGCATCGACCTCGCCGTGAGTATTCTGACCCTCGCCACACAGGTCTTCGCCACGGGCCGGTTACTGAATCGATTGGGGACCGGACCGGCTGCCGCCGGGCTGCCCGCCGTTTACGTCGCAGGCTTCGCGGTGCTCGCCTTCATAAGCAGCCTTGCGGTCATCATGGTATTTCAGGTGGTGCAGCGCTGGATGAACTTCGCTATTGCCAATCCGGCACGCCAGGTGTTCTTCACTGTCCTCGATCGCGAAGAAAAATATAAGGCCAAGAACGTGATCGACGTGGTGGTCTATCGCGGCTCCGACGCGCTGTATGGCTGGGTTTTCGACACCCTTCAGGCGCTCGGGCTCAAGCTCGGCGCCATCGCACTATGTGGGCTGCCGGTCGTAGCGGGATGGCTCGTGCTGTCGATAGCGCTGGGGCGCACACAGGAGCGTCGCGCTGCGGTGGCGCAGGAGGACCGGGGATGATCCGCATTACCCGCCGCGATTTTGCAATGGCCGCCGGCGCCGCGCTCGTGACGCGTGAGATCCAAGCGCAGACGAAGGAGGCAGGCCTGATAACTCGGGCAATACCGGCAACAGGCGAGCTTCTGCCCGCGGTTGGTCTTGGGACCGCATATGTGTTTGATCGAAGCGATGAACGAACCCGGCAGGCCGCGGCGGAGGTTGTCCGCACGCTGATCGAAGGCGGTGGCCGGCTCATCGATACCGCCTCCACCTACGGCGACGCAGAGGATGTGCTCGGGACCACGATCAATGCCCAGGGAGTGCGCGAGAAAATTTTTATTGCCACCAAGCTCGAAGCGCCCGACCCGGCGGAGCTCAAACGCTCGCTGGCGCGGCTCAAAACTGCAAAACTGGACCTGCTGCAGCTTCATAACGTAAGCAATGCGAGGCAGTCGCTGGCGCAGTTCAAGGCCTGGAAGGAGCAAGGCATCTGCCGCTACATCGGCGTCACTTCCACCTTCCATCGGGATTTCGCGGCCATGGGGGCGGTTATCGCGCGCGAGCGGCCGGATTTTGTGCAGGTCGACTATTCGATCGATGACCGCGAGGCGCAGCAACGCATTTTGCCGGTTGCGGCGGAGGTCAAGGCCGCTGTGCTGACCGCTCAGCCATTCGGCCGTGGACGCCTGTTCCGCATCGTGCGCGGCAAGCCGGTTCCACAATGGGCAAGCGGATTCGCCGCGACCTGGGCGCAGTTTTTTCTGAAATATTTGCTTGCGGATGAGCGGGTCACGGCGGTTATTCCGGGGACGTCAAATCCAGCGCACATGACCGAGAATCTTGGCGCCATGCACGGCGTGCTGCCTGACCCGGATCAGCGCAGGCAGATGGAAACTTTCGTGCAGAGTTTGTAGTTCGTTAAATTAAATGGTGCAGCACACGGGCTTGGGCCGACATCCGACATTGTCCGAAAGAATCGACCGTCATCATTGTGGATGTCGGGGATGCGGACGCGGCTGCAAATGACGACCCTTGCAGGGCCATCCCGTTTGCGCTTTTTCAAGGCTCAACGCAGGGGAGGGGGCGCTCGCTGTGGAGAACATCATGTCGCAAATAGATCCGTGGGAGAAAGCGGCGGACTGTGAACGGGCGCTGATGCTGAGTCAGGATCCTATCTATCGGGGAAATCTCACAAACATTCGCGAGTTCTGGATCTCGCTGGCGCATAAGCGCGCGTTCCTGACGGCGGCTGAGTTTGCCAACGAGGCTGAGGCGATTGGCCGGCTGCACGCAAACCTGAGCGCGACCACCCAGATGCATTGATCGCCGTCGCGCGGCCGGCTTCATTCAAGCAGCTCGTCGGCCCGCACCAGCAGAGGGAGCGGCACCTCGATGCCGAACGCCTTGGCGGCCTGCAGATTGAGCAGAAACTCGACCCTGCTTGGGCGCTCAACAGGGAGGTCGGCCGGCTTTATGCCGTTAAGCACACGCTCGACGTAGAATGGCGCTCGACTGTACATATGCACGTAATCTGGACCGTACCCGAGCAATGCGCCCTCCCGGGCTGCGACCGGCCAGGCAAAAACCGTCCCTAATCCATTCTTCTTTGCCGATGCGATGATGCGGTCGCGGTGCGCGTACGTGAACGGGCTTGGCTGCACGATGAACGCAGGCGAGCCGCTCACCCTTATCGCAGCGACGGCAGCATCCAGTTCGGATAGATCAGCAATGCCTCTCGACTGCAGCTGCATTCGCGCGGCATGCACCGCCTGTTCGGTTGCCTGGTAGCGGTTTTGTCCGTCCGGCCATGCCGTGTGCCACAGATAGTGAATGGTCGTTTGCGGCTTGATCAGCTCTCGCGTCAGGTCCACCAGCTTCGCGCTCAACTCTGCAAGGATATCGCTGAAGCCGGTTGCGTTCTGTCCAGGACGCGACAAGGTTTCCACAAGCCCGACCGCTACGGGATCGCCCACACTCAGGAATACGATCGGAATGGTCGAGGTCTGGCGCTTGGCCGCCACCGATGCGCTTGAGCCGCACGGGATTAAAACTTCCGCTCGCCGCTGCAAGGCTTCGCTTACCGCTTGCTCGGGACGATCATCCGGCCAGACAATGTCGAGCACAATGTTCTGATGCTCGAACAATCCGGCGCGAGGCAGCCCTTTTTGGAACGCCTCGACAAGCGAACGGTCATAGGCGTTTGACCGCGAGCCCAAAGGAATGAAGGCAACCCGGATTGGCGCCCTTTGTTGCGCGCGCGCCGCGCGTGCTCCCATCAGAGAAGACGCCGCTGCGCCGAGCAGCGCGATCAACTCGCGTCGTTTCAGATCACGAACCTGCATTCAGTCCCTGCCGGCCGGATCGCAGGGTATCGATTTAGCAGCAATCGAGTCAGGGGTAATGAATTTGCAGCTCGACTCACAGGCGCCGCACGAAATCGCAATGCGCGAACATGCTGAGCCCTGCGACCGAGCCCCGGAAGCTTTGCTCGCCGGTCTTGTCGAGATTAAAGCACGGCTCGAAGGGCAGGCTCTTGAGCCGGGCGCATACCGCTTCGCCCTTGATCTTGAGCGTTCCCGCCGGAAGCCCAAAGGTTTTCACTGGTCCTGAACCGTGGTCCTGAATGGTTCCGATGACCGATCCATCGCTGTAGACCTGGCCCAGCCCGCGCGAACCTTCGGAGCAGCTGAAGGAGAACACCTTGCCGGCCACCATGCGCTGAGCCTGCTCGGCGTTCATGGTCTGAGCCAGAGCTGGAGCGGTTGCCAGGAAGACTCCAACGAGAATTGCTACCCGGGTAATCATCTGCATATCCCCCCGCGGCAAGGCCGCCGCACGTTGGGTTGGTCGCGACAGGAACGCCGGAGGTTCATCGCGCGGCTGCCGAGGCCAGCGATGTGCCCTTTTTGCCACAGTTTTGCGAATTAGCGGGCCAGCACCTGGGCCAATAGGTCGAGTGCGGCGGCCGAGAAAGCCCGCATATTGGCCAGACGGTCCGTGTCGCCGGTCTCGATCGTGAGTGCGCGCTCGACCGGGCCCACTATGGCGAGGCAACAATGTCCCGCGGCGTCGCCATACCGATTGCCCGTTGGTCCGGTCGCGCCGCTCTCCGCCAAGGCCCAGGTCGAGGCGAACCGTTCGCGCGCCGTCCGCGCGAGCAAGCGTGCGTATGGCTCGGTCGAGGCGCGCATACCGCGAGCGGAGAGATCGCCCAGATCGAACAGCACGTTTCGCGCCGTCTGCGTGTAAACCACCGCGCCGCCGAGAAAATACGCCGAGGCACCGGGCATTGCGAGAAGCGCAGCCGCGACAAGCCCACCGGTTGAGGATTCCGCCACGACAATCGTCTCGCGCCGCTCCTTCAGGAGTCGGCTCACTCGTTCTGCGCGCTGCAGCAGCTCCTGCATGAATATTCGCCCTGAGTGGAAGACACGATCCGAATGGGCCCCGTGAGCCCGATTGTCACCAAAGTCGCAAGCGAGCGGCAAAGAATTTCAGGCGGAAAGCAACCGCTGCACAGAAGCGGCATTAACACAGGTGAAAGTCAACAACACACATAAACAGGCAACAGCTGCCGACGGAGGCTCAGTTGGGCATGGAAGACCTGCAAACACGTGAGACGAAAACCCTGGCCTGTCCGCGCTGGCCGCAACAATGCGATGAAGCATATCATCACCATTGCTCCGGTGCTGGACGAGCCCGGACTCCTCGGCTTCGAATGCCCCCGCTGCGGGTACGTCACAAGCCTTGTGCAGGCAGCGGAGAGAGCGGATGGTTAAAAGCATAAGGAAACGCACTCGCATTTAAAGTGGAATTCCCGTGCACCCTATTTACGTGCACCCTATTTAACTGCACGGCGCTCTGCGACGCGCCTCTTCACAGCCTCCCATGGCGGGCAAGTTCGGCAGCGAGCGTGTGACGGTCGAGCAACGGAACTCAATGATGAAACTGCCGCGCTGCTTGCGCATAGCCAAGCCGGCGGTCGAGTGGCGCCGGGAAACGAGCCGCAAGCTCGAGCACCCGCCGCACATCGTCAGCGCGTTCTGCACGCACGGCGCAATCAAGGAACAGTTGACGCAAGACGTCATGCTGGGCGTGGCTGCCGCCCATCCGCTGTGTATCGGCTAGCACTGGCCGCATCAGATCGAGGGCGGCGGAATAGTGCTCATCGCGGTGCGCCAGCACAGCCTCGCATGCCGGAAGCGCGATCTCGCGCACGACTGCTGCATTTTCGCCCGGAGCTCGGGCATAGGCGCGCATGCCCGCGAGCATGCGCCGCGCAGCGTCATCACGGCCCGCCGCCGCGAGTGCCATCATCCAGTGGGGCAGTGTGAACGAGGACAGGCAATCGCCGATGCGCTGCTCGGCCCTGTCCGCGATCTCGATCCAGCGGGTGCCGACATCCGCTCCATGGCACTCAAGCCGAAAGAGCATCGAGGCCGCATTCTGCACATCTATAATAAAGTCCGGCTGCGACTGGGTGAGCGGGGAATTCAGATTCCGGAAGCGCTGGTCGTAAAGCGCCAGCACCTCTTCGAATTCGCGCTGCTCGTAATGATAGAGCGCGCGGTGCCACCACAGGTGATGCTGCAGCTGGTTGGTGCCGTCCCAGTACCGCGCAAGTCGGTCGAGCCAGGCCAAGCCATCGCGCTGCCGGCCTTGCATTTCCATCACATGCGCGACGGCGTGCGCCGCCCACAGGTCGGCCGCATCGATGTCGATCGCCTGCCTGCCGTCGGCTTCCGCCCCGGCGTAATCGCCGCACTCTTCGCGCGCGAAAGCGCGGCAGCCGAGGAGGGGCCCGTAACCGGGCAGCTCGCGGCCCCATTTCGGCGCGATGCGCTCTGCGGAAGCGAGCATCTCGCGTGCGCGACCCGTCCAGAAATATTTGTAATGCGCGAGCCGGAAGGCCAGCGCATCAGTGGGGTATTCGGCAAGAATGGCTTCCCAGATCGCAATCAGCCGGTTGAGATCGCCGGCAATCCACGCCTCGAGTGCATCTACATGCATGCGCTCGCGGGTTGTCGCTTTGTCTGTAAGCTGTCGCGCCTTGCGCGCCGCCTCGGTTGCAGCCGGTACCGCCGCCTGCTTGTACAGCAGCATGGCGAAATAACCCTTGAGACAGTGCGCAAGCCCAAATTCCGGATCGGCCTTCGACAACGCCGACAGGTGATCGCGCGCGTCGAGGCGCGCCTTGAGATAGCTCTCGACCGTGCGGTCGAAAGCAGCAGCGGCCTCCTCTGACGCGGTGGCGATCGGAAGACCGTGTGCATCCTTCAGCATGGCGTGATGTAGCGACGGACGAGCCGAGCAGTCCAGAACGCCAGCAATGCTGCCACCCAGGCGATAGGAATGGGGATGGCCGCAACCATGAAAGCGGCGCCCCAGCCATGCCCAGTATCCCCATGGGCGATCTTAAAAAAGGTCGCCGCACCGATCAGCCAAACGGCACTCAGGACAATACCTATGGTAATCCAGCGCGACAGCTCTCCCTCACTCGATCACGCGGTCGACGCGGAGCAGCACGCGTTCCGGAATGGTCAACAGCGCGGGTTTCGTGGACAGGATTTTTAAAGGAACCAGCCGGCCGAGCTGCCCGTGCAAAAACGTCAACATCCCGATGACCGCAAGGGTTCTAGGACATTCGCTTGCCGCTATGGCCCGCGGAAGCGCGAGCAACAAAACATCTCACCACGGGTGCTCCCGGCCGTCGTAATCGAAGAACTTGCCTGAGTCGCGCGGGGAAAGTTGTGCGATGACGCGCCGCATGGCGCTCACGCTTTGCTCCGCGGTCAAAGGGGCACTCGATCCACCCATATCGGTTCTGACCCATCCCGGATGCACCACAATGCACGCTATTCCGCGTCGGGCGAGATCGACCGCAACGCTGCGCATCGCCATGTTTACGGCGGCTTTGGAGGTCCGGTAGGCGATCGATCCGCCTTCCGTATTGTCGGTGAGCGACCCCATGCCGCTCGTAATCGTCACGATCAGGCGCCGCTCGCTGCGCGCGACGAGATCGGCCAAGGCTTCCACGACGCGGACGGGACTGACCGTGTTCACCTCGAGGACCTGCAGCCAGTTCGTGTAGTCGATGTTCCCAGTCGTCTGCCCCGGTTTGCCGGAAGTGCCCGCATTGTTGATGAGCAGATCAACAGGCGTGCCGTGCAGCTCCTGCATGGCATTGCGCACGCTCGCAGCGTCCGTGACATCCATTGGGATGATTGTGAGCTTGTCCCCTGATGTCTGGGCCAGCTCGCGTAGCTCACGCGCCTTCCGCGGCACCCGGCAGGTCGCGAACACCTTCCATTCGTCGGCTGCGTACTGGCGTGCAAATTCCAGCCCGATGCCCCGACTGGTACCGGTGATGAGTACGGTGGGCATGGCTCGCGTTCCTGAATTGGACGATGGAAGCGCTAACTCGCTGACCTCGTCGGCCCTACCGGGTACTTTAACGACCTGTCAATCAACCCGAGGCACGAATGTCCCCGTCCTGCTGGACGGGGGAAGGCTATGGTTTCGCGACTTGAACGAACTGCTTTTGCCGAATGGTGGTGGACCGTCGATCGTCTGCTGCTTGCGGCCGTGCTCGGCCTGATGCTCGCAGGCATCCTGCTCTCCCTTGCCGCAAGCCCGCCAGTGGCGTCCCGGCTCGGGCTTGATCCCTTCTATTTCGTGAGCCGTCACGTGCTTTACGTGATACCGGCACTCTGCGTCTTCCTGCTCACCTCGTTTCTGCCGGAGCGGCACATACGGCGGCTTGCGCTCTGCGTGTTCATTCTCAGCGTGTGTTTGGTTGCCGCCTCGGTCCAATTCGGTGCCGAGATCAAGGGGGCGCGCCGATGGATCGTCCTCTTTGGACTAAACATACAGCCTTCGGAGTTCCTGAAACCTTCGTTTGTGGTGCTGATTGCCTGGCTTTTTTCGGAATCGACGCAACGACCCGAAATGCCTGCGCACACGCTCGCCTTTCTGCTTCTGCCCCTGGCGCTTGTCGGGCTCGTGCTGCAGCCTGACTTCGGCCAGACAATGCTGGTGGCGCTGGTGTGGGTTGCCCTCTTGTTTCTCGCCGGCATCCGCGTGATCTGGGTCGCTGGGCTCGGCACTGCTGCGGGTATAGGCTTTGCGGCTGCCTATATGCTCGTGCCCTACGTGGCCCGCCGCGTCACACGCTTTCTCGATCCCGCCTCGGGAGACACCTTCAACATCGATCAGGCATTGGAATCATTCCAGCACGGCGGTTGGTTCGGCCGCGGTCCCGGCGAGGGAACGGTCAAGCGCATCCTGCCCGAAAGCCATACGGATTTCGTCTTTGCGGTCGCCGCGGAAGAATTCGGAATCGTGCTCTGTCTCGCGCTGCTTGCGCTGTTCGCTTTCATCGTGCTGCGCGCGTTGCGGCACAGCATGACGCGCGGCAATGATTTTTGCCGGCTTGCCACGGCGGGCCTGGCCATTCTGTTCGGGTTGCAATGCGCGATCAACATGGGCGTGAACATGCACCTCATTCCCGCGAAAGGGATGACGCTGCCGTTCCTGTCCTACGGCGGCTCCTCCATGATATCGCTTGCGTTTGCCATCGGAATGCTGCTTGCACTGACGCGCGGTCGCGCCCGTGCCGAGCTGCTGCCGGCGCCGCCCGCACGCCTAGCGCCGGCCACCCCATAACGGCCGCGCGCTGATTTCCCCAATGTCATGCACGCGAAAAGCGGGCATCCAGTACCGCATGCGTGCGATGAGTGACGTCGTACAATTCGCACATTCACCGTCTACTGCATCGCACACATGCGCGGGTGATGACATCTTGCGAGCAGCAGGGAAGCATGACTGAAAAAAAACCGGTGCTGCTCGCAGCCGGAGGAACGGGCGGGCACTTGTTCCCTGCCCAGGCACTGGCGCAGGCGCTCGCGGCGCGCGGAGTGGCGGTCGAGCTTGCCACGGATCGCCGCGTCGAGCGATATGGCACGAGCTTTCCAGCGCGGCACATTCATTTCATCTCCAGCGAGACCATTCGGGCACGCAACCCCATTTCAATGATGCGCACAGCCGGACTGCTTGGTCTCGGTGCGCTGCAGGCATGGGGGCTGCTGTCCCGCACGCGCCCGCGCGCGGTCGTGGGGTTCGGCGGCTATCCCACCATCCCGCCCATGTGGGTAGCGGCGCTGCGCAAAATTCCGACGATTATTCACGAGCAGAATGCGGTAATGGGGCGCGCCAATAAGTTGCTCGCGCCGCGTATGAGCGCCATCGCCACTAGCTTTGCCGGCGTGCTCGACAGCGCGCCAAGTCTGCGCGACAAAGAGACAAAAACGGGCAATCCAGTCCGCGCGAACGTAATCGCCGCGGCGGCAACCCCCTACAGCGCTGAGGACGGGGAAGGCGCGCTGCGGCTCGTCATCTTCGGCGGGAGCCAGGGCGCGCGCATAATGGCGGACATCCTGCCGCCTGCGATCGCGACTTTGCCTTCCGGGCTGCGCATGCGACTTCGTGTCGTCCAGCAGGCGCGCGAGGAAGATGTGGATCGTGTGCGCGCAGGATATGCGGCAGCACAAGTGTCTGCAGAGGTCTCGCCTTTTTTTCCTGACCTGCCGGCGCGCATCGCGAGTGCAACGCTGGTCGTCGCGCGCGCGGGCGCTTCGACCGTTGCGGAGCTTACGGCAATAGGACGACCGGCCATTCTGGTGCCGCTGCCGCACGCCCTCGACCAGGACCAATCGGAAAATGCGAAAGTGCTGGAAGCTGCGGGTGGGGCGATCCGTATGCCCCAGGAAATCTTTACGCCGGATCGGCTGGGGCAGGAGATCGATATGCTTGCCAGCGCGCCGCAAAAGCTCCTAGCTATGGCCGCCGCGGCGCGCGCGCAGGGTGCGCTTGACGCGGCGGAACGGCTCGCAGATCTGGTGATAAACTTGACCACGACGGCCCACGCATGAAACTGCCGCGCGACACCGGTCCTATTCATTTCATCGGTATCGGCGGTATCGGCATGAGCGGCATTGCCGAGGTGCTGCTCAATCTCGGTTACATCGTGCAGGGGTCGGACGCCGCGGACAGCGCAAACGTCAAACGCTTGCGCGAGAAAGGCGCAAAAATTTCGGTGGGCCACTCGGCCTCGGCGCTTGGAGATGCCGCCGTCGTCGTCGTCTCAACCGCAATCAAGCGGGACAATCCGGAACTGGTCGCAGCGCGCGCGCGCCGTTTGCCCGTCGTACGGCGCGCCGAGATGCTCGCGGAATTGATGAGGCTCAAACGCTGTGTTGCGATTGCCGGCACTCACGGCAAGACCACGACGACATCTTTGGTGGCCGCGCTGGTGGATGCGGGCGGCTTTGACCCAACCGTCATCAACGGCGGCATCATTAACGCATATGGCACCAATGCACGGCTCGGGGCGGGCGAGTGGATGATCGTCGAGGCCGACGAGTCCGATGGCACGTTCCTGAAACTGCCCGCTGACATTGCGGTGGTGACGAATGTCGACCCCGAGCATCTCGATCACTTCAAGACTTTCGATGCGGTGCAGGAGGCGTTCCGCGCGTTCGTCGAGAACGTGCCCTTCTACGGCTTTGCGGTCATGTGCACGGATCACCCGGTGGTACAACTCCTGGTCGGGCAGATCACCGACCGGCGCATCATCACCTATGGCACCAATCCGCAGGCGGACGTGCGCGTGCTGCCAACCGAGCAGCGCGGCGGGCAGACGCAGTTTTCTGTCGTTTTCCGTGATCGCACCGGTGCCATGGTGCATGAGATCGAGCGTCTGACACTGCCCATGCCCGGCGCGCACAACGTGCTCAATGCCACCGCCGCGGTCGCCGTGGCGCACGAGCTTGGGATTGCAGACGAGCGCGTTCGCGACGCGCTGCAAAAATTTGGCGGCGTCCGGCGGCGCTTCACCCGCACCGGCGAATGGAACGGGGTGGCGGTGATCGATGATTACGGGCACCACCCGGTTGAGATCGCAGCGGTGCTGCGCGCAGCGCGTGAAACCAGCGCGGGCCGCGTAATCGCCGTCGTGCAGCCGCATCGCTACACGCGGCTTGCTTCTCTGTTTGAGCAGTTCTCGACATGCTTCAACGATGCCGACACTGTGATCGTCGCGCATGTTTATCCCGCCGGGGAAGCGCCAATCGCCGGAATGGACCGCGACGGCCTCGTGCAGGGACTGCGCGCCCACGGACACCGTCAAGCGATCCCCCTCGATGGACCGGAGCATCTTGCGCGCACAGTGAGGCGGCTTGTTCAGTCTGGCGACATTGTGGTGTGTCTTGGCGCCGGCAATATCACGCAGTGGGCCTATGCGCTGCCTGACGAGCTTGCTGCACTTGACGCGGTCGCGCAAAACGCATGAGCTTTCTCGGCTTGCGCGATCTCGGGCCGGAGTTGCGTGCGCGTGTCCCGGGCCTGCGCGGTCGTCTCCTGCCCAATCAGTCGCTCAAGGAGTTCACCTGGTTTCGCGTTGGCGGTGCAGCGCAATTGTTATTCGTTCCGGAGGACGAGGATGATCTCGCATTGTTCCTTGGCGCATTGCCAAGGGAAGTTCCCGTCACCGTCGTTGGGCTTGGCTCAAATCTGATTGTCCGCGATGGCGGCGTGCCGGGCGTGGTGATCCGGCTCGGACGCGGGTTTGGCGAGGTGCAGCTTGAATCGGGTGAGCGCATTCGTGCAGGCGCCGCGGTGCCTGATGTCAAAGTGAGCCGCTATGCGCAGGAAGCAGGCATTGCAGGATTGGCATTCTTTCGCGGCATCCCGGGCGGCGTTGGCGGTGCGCTTCGGATGAATGGCGGAGCCTATGGGCGGGAGACGCGCGATGTTCTCATCGAGGCACGCGCAGTCGATCGGCGCGGAAATGCGAGAGTTTTCGCAAACGAGGACATGCATTACGCATACCGGCATTGCGGCTTGCCTGAAGAGATAATCTTCACGGGAGCGCTGTTTGCCGGTTCACCGGGAGATCCTGCAGCCATTGCGCAGGAAATGAACCAGATCACGGAAAAGCGGGAAAGCACGCAGCCGATCAAGAGCCGCACTGGCGGTTCCACGTTCAAGAACCCGCCGGGGTGCAAGGCTTGGCAACTCATCGATGCAGCGGGCTGCCGCGGCCTCACGCTGGGAGGCGCGCAGGTCTCTCCCATGCACTGCAACTTCCTTGTCAATCTTGGATCGGCCAGCGCGGCTGAAATCGAAGATCTGGGCGAGCTGGTGCGCGTGCGCGTCAAAGAGAATTCGGGCATCGAGCTCGAATGGGAGATCAAGCGCATCGGCACCAGGAATGAGCTGCAATGAGCAAGCACGTGGCCATGCTCATGGGCGGCTGGTCCGCAGAGCGCGAGGTTTCGTTGCGCTCCGGAAAGGCATGCGCCAATGCGGCAGTCCGCCTGGGCTATCGAGTGACGCCAATCGATGTTGGTCGCGACATCGCCTCCGTGCTCGCAGCGGTCAAACCGGACGTCGCCTGCAATGTGCTGCACGGCCGGCCGGGTGAGGACGGCACCTTGCAGGGCGTTCTGGAAGTGCTTGCAATTCCGTACACGCATTCCGGGGTGATGGCCTCCGCAGTCGCCATGCAGAAGGACGTGGCGAAGGACCTGTTTCGCGCCGCCGCCGTGCCGGTTCCGGAAGGCATCGTGGTTTCCCGCTCCGCAGCAGCAAAGGAACACCTCCTGCCGCGGCCTTATGTGATCAAGCCGCTCGCCGAGGGATCGAGCGTCGGCGTATTCATCGTCACCGAACAGCACGCGCACCCACCGCAGGAGCTGACTCGCCCCGATTGGGCTTATGGTGAACGATTGATTGTCGAGAAGTTCGTGCCCGGCAAAGAGCTGACTTGTGCGGTGCTGGGCGATGAGGCGCTCGGGGTCATTGAGATCGTCCCCACCACGCGCTTTTACGATTATGAGGCGAAATACGCCCCGGGAGGATCAAAACATCTTTTACCAGCTCCCGTTTCATCGATTGTTTACCAAGAAGTCCGAAGACTGGCACTGGCGGCGCATCGCGCGCTGGGCTGCCGGGGCGTAAGCCGTGCGGACTTCCGCTACGACGATCGCATCGACGGGCCGGGGGGAATTCTTTGCCTCGAGGTCAATACGCAGCCTGGCATGACCGAAACGTCGCTCGTGCCTGAGCTCGCGGCTCACGCGGGCATCACGTTCGATGAGCTCGTGCGATGGATGATCGAGGACGCTTCCGTGGGCCGCTGAAGGGCCGCTCCATTGCGCGGCTGAGCGCGATTGCGGGCACGCTCCTGTTGGGCGCTGCTGTCAGCTTCGGCATCAGCACCGGTCGCTTCGCGCCCGCGCTTCCCTACGCACAAGCGGCACGCGATTACGTGGCCCATGTTGCCGGCCTCGGCATCTCGTCAATCGTGATCTCGGGAAACCAGCACGTGAGCCGCGAGGAAGTGCTGGCCATTGCCGGCATCACCGGCACCACATCGCTTCTTTTCCTGGATGCCGAGCAGGCGCGCGATCGGCTGCGAAGGCATGCGTGGATTGCAGACGCCGCTATTCTCAAGCTTTACCCGCGCGAGCTGCAGATCGGCCTTCGCGAGCGCGTGCCTTTTGCGCTCTGGCAGAAGGAAGGCCGCATTTTCGTCATCGCTGACGACGGAACGGTGCTCGAGCCATATGTGACACCCTCTCTGGTGCAGCTGCCGCTCGTGGTGGGAAGCGGCGCGCAGCACCGCGCGAAGGAGCTCATCGCGGCACTCCATGCTCACCCGGCTATCCGGGATCTGGTTTGGGCATCGGTACTGGTGGGTGAGCGGCGCTGGAACTTGCGCCTCAAGAACGGCATCGAAGTTCGCCTCGCGGAGGGCGATGTCGGGCCGGCGCTTGACAGGGTGGCTAAGCTGGCGCGCGAAAAAAATCTGCTCACCCGCGATATCACGATCGTCGATCTGCGGATTGCTGATCGGGTGAGTGTGCGATTATCGGAGCGCGCGGTCGCGGCCCGGGCCGAGGCGCAAAGCGAGAAGCCGAAGAAAAAGGGCGGCAACACGTGAGCACGCTCCAGTTCGGCCTTGCTCCGAAAATGAAGCCGCTGCCGCCGAGGCGTTCGAGTCTTGTGGCCGCGCTCGATGTCGGCACCAGCAAGGTCGCCTGTCTCGTGGCGCGCTTGCGACCGCGGCCTGAGGTCGATTCGCTCGGTTGGCGTACCCATTCCATTGAAGTCGTCGGAGCCGGACACACCGTGGCGCGCGGAATGAAGGCAGGCAGCGTCATCGATCTTGGGGAGGCCGAAAACGCCATTCGCCAGTGCGTCGATGTCGCGGAGCGCACCGCGAGGATGCAGCTGCGTTCAGTCCTGGTTTCAGTCTCCGCCGGTCGGCCCGCCAGCGAGCTCATTTCCGCATCAATCGACATTGCGGGCGAAAGCGTTGCCGAGCGGGATATCGCGAAAGTGCTCAGCGCCGGAAGCCGTCATTCCGTGCGCGCCGGCCGCGCCATCCTGCACTCGTTGCCCATCGGCTATGTGGTCGACGGCACATCAGGCATAAAGGACGCCCGCGGCATGCTCGCGCGCCGTTTCGGCATCGACATGCACGTGGTCACCACAGACATATCCGTCGTGCGCAATCTCATGCTCGCAATTGAGCGCTGTCACCTCGGTATCGAAGCCATGGTCGCGAGCGCATACGTCGCAGCGCTCTCCACCATCTCCGACGACGAAGCCGACCTCGGCGCTGCACTCATCGACATGGGTGCGGGCACTACCACGCTTGCCGTCTTTGCAGGCGGACGCTTCGTGCACGCGGATGGTTTTGCTCTCGGGGGTCGGCACGTCACGCTTGATCTTGCTCGCGGCCTGAGTGCGCGCATCAGCGACGCCGAGCGCATAAAAACGCTCTACGGCAGCGTGCTCACGGGTGGCTCCGATGAGCGCGATATGGTGGCGGTGCCAACCGTCGAGGGCGATGAGGGCGAGGTGCCGCACTTCGTGTCGCGCGCGGCGCTGGTGCGTTTCATCAAGCCGCGTGTCGAGGAGACGCTCGAAATGGTACGCGAGCGCCTTGCGGCCTCCCCGTTTGCGGCCGAGCCGCGCGGCCGCGTCATTCTTACCGGGGGAGCAAGCCAGCTGACGGGAATGCCGGAACTTGCCGCGCAGATCCTGGGCCGACCGGTGCGCCTGGCACGACCCCTGGATATTGGCGGACTTCCACCGGAAGCAAACGGCCCCGCATTCGCGGCGGCCGCAGGTATGCTGGTTTACCCCCAGGTTTCCCAACTCGAGCATTTCGAACCGCGGCGAACGCGGCACTCGCAAACAGGCGGCGGATATATCGCAAGGGTCGGACGATGGCTGCGCGAGAGCTTCTGATGACTCGATCTCATCCCCACGGGCGGCGGCGGACCAGCCCGACCCGGCGGTGACTTCCGCGTAAAGAGGCAAGCATGAGCATCAATCTGAAAATTCCGGATATTCGCGAGCTGAAGCCGCGCATCACGGTGTTTGGTACCGGCGGTGCTGGCGGCAATGCGGTCAATAACATGATCACAAGCGGACTGCAGGGCGTGGACTTCGTCGTCGCCAACACGGATGCGCAGGCGCTGGCCATGTCAAAGTCCGAGCGCATCATCCAGATGGGTGTGCAGGTGACCGAGGGACTCGGCGCCGGCTCCCAGCCGGAAGTGGGCCGCGCCGCCGCCGAGGAGGTCATTGACGAGATCCGCGATCATCTCCAGGGCGCCCACATGGTCTTTGTCACCGCCGGAATGGGCGGCGGTACCGGAACGGGAGCGGCACCGGTTGTCGCGCGTTGCGCGAAAGAACTCGGAATCCTCACGGTCGGTGTGGTCACGAAGCCGTTCCATTTCGAGGGCGTGCGCCGCATGCGCGTCGCGGAGGCCGGAATATCGGAGCTGCACAAAGTGGTGGACACGCTTCTGATCATTCCGAACCAAAATCTGTTCCGGGTGGCCAACGAGAAGACGACATTCGCGGACGCATTCGCGATGGCCGATCAGGTGCTCTATTCCGGGGTGGCCTGCATCACCGATCTGATGGTCAAAGAGGGCCTGATCAACCTGGACTTCGCTGACGTGCGCGCCGTCATGCGCGAGATGGGCAAGGCCATGATGGGCACCGGAGAAGCATCGGGCGAGAAGCGGGCGCTCTCGGCTGCCGAGGCCGCGATTTCCAATCCGCTGATCGACGATGCTTCGATGAAGGGTGCAAAAGGCCTTCTCATCTCGATAACCGGCGGAAAGGATCTCACACTCTACGAAGTGGACGAAGCCGCCACCCGGATTCGGGAAG
>DATCJI010000420.1:0-3403 GCA_036562835.1 Xanthobacteraceae bacterium
CTGACAATCGGAAAGCTCTTGCCAGCTCTTTGTAGCGTCAGCGCGCGCTGATTGAGAGTGGCATCGAAACGACCGTTTTTCCGAGACCACATTAAAGTGTTCGAGAAGACCATCGGGGAGATGGAGGTGCAACTCGGCAAGACCGAATGGTTGGCGTGCGATCGGTATACCTTGGATGCCGCAAGGGGGCCATCCACCCCATCATTCGATGCTTGCCACGCTCGCCGGGGTACCAGCACTGACGACCATCTATGATCCGATAGGCCCAGTGACGCCCGTTGCCGCTCACGGGCTGCGGTTCGCAGTCCATCAGCTCGCCGCCCCGTGCATGGTCGACGACCAGTATCGCCGGCGACCAACACCGCCACCGCCGCGTTGAGATCCAGGTCTGGATGATCGCGCGCCGGAGGAGGCTGCGATCGGAGCTTCGCCCGCTCGTCTTCGTTCATGCGCTTCCCCCAGGGACCGTCGTGTCCCGGTCATGCCGTCGATTTGAGTTTCCGGCCCTTGGTAGGATCGGTTATCGAGCGAGCCATTTCCCGCGCACATCCGATGAACAGCTCCGCCAAAGGAGTGAGGGTGCGATCCTTGACGGTAATGATGCCGACGGCAAACCGCAGCGCGGGCAATTTGACAGGCAGTATCTTGAGCCCAACCCGCCTGGCATTGAATCGCGCGACTGAGTTGGGCAGTAGCCCGACAAATCGGCCGCCCGCGATGAGCGTGACGGTGAGTTGCCCGGACAAGCTGACGATGCGCGGCCTCGGAGGTTGCAGCTTGTTGGTGCGGAAGATTTCGAGAATAAACGCGCCCGGTATGCTGTCGTAGGGCGGCAGCACCCACGGCTCATCCACGAGTTCGGCGAGCTCGATTTGTCGGCGGTGCGCCCATCGGCTTCGTGCACCGGCGATGGCTTGAAACGGTTCGTCGAACAGCATTTCCGCGACCAAGTCTTCCTCCAGGAAGGGACGCGGCATTCGCACGATCAACAGGTCGATGGTGCGCTCCCGCAGTTCCTGGAACTGCTGCTTCGAGGTAGCTGCAAGCACCGCATGCAGTCGTACGCCCGGATACCGTTGCGAGAAGTCCTCCGCGATCGCGGGTAGCACGCCGGCCATCGTGATCTCCGAGCAGCCGACGCGCAATTCCCCCGAATCGGGGGCAGTCAAGAATTCGAGCTGGCGCAAACCCTGCCGCATCTCGTCGAAGACCGTCACGCCGCATTTGAGCAGTGCCTGGCCATAGGTGGTGAGCTCAACTCCCTGGGAGCTGCGGTCGAACAGCCGCACCCCCAGGGTATGCTCCAGGTCGGAGATGGTCTTGGAGACAACCGGGTGCGAGATTGCGAGATGCGTGGCGGCCTTCGCCATGCTGCCCCTTTCGGCCACGGCGAGCACGATATGCAGGTCCCGCAACCTGATGCGGCGCCCGATGCGATCCGCCCAATCCATGTTGATCCTTAGCTTGTAGGCTACAGGGATATCGCAAAATCGAGGTTCCAGACTACAGCCAGGCGGGGCAAGCTTTCAATCCCGAATTGCGGCAGGAACAATCGGAGGACGCGAGCTCGATCCGATACCCGGCACGATCACCAGCGGAGGACAGCTATGTGGAGCAGATGCATTGCCCGATTAGTCACGACCCTCGCTACCGCGGCTTCCGTGGCCGGCGGAGCGGCCGCACAGGACACCGTCAAGGTCGGCATGGTCATGCCGATGACCGGCACCCTTGCCGCCGCCGGCAAGCAGGTGGTTGCCGGCGCCCGCCTGTACATGCGCGAGCACGGCGACACCGTCGCCGGCAAGCGGATCGAGCTGATCCTCAAGGACGACACAACGTCCTTCGAGGTCGGCAAGCGCCTCATTCAAGAACTCATCGTCAATGACAAGGTCGACGTGATCGGGGGCGGTGTGACCGGCGACCTGCTCGCCAGCGCCTCGCTCATCAGCGAGGCGAAGAAACCGACAGTTATCATGTTGTCCAGCACGTCCGCCGTGATCGACAAATCACCCTACTTCGTACGCACGAGCTGTACCCTGTCGCAATCGTCGGCGATCATGGCGGACTGGGCGATCAAGAGTGACGTCAAGAAGGTCGTGACAATCGTAAGCGACTTTTCTCCCGGCCACGAAGCCGAGTCGACCTTCAAGGGTCGCTACTTGGCGGGGGGTGGTCAGCTCGCAGAAGCGATTCGGGTGCCGCTGCAGAACCCGGATTTTGCCCCATTCCTACAACGCGCTCGTGACGCCGCACCGCAGGCGATCTTCGTTTTCATCCCTTCGGTGCAAGCCGGTACCTTTGCCAAGCAGTTCGTGGAACGTGGCCTGGACAAGGCTGGCATCAAGCTGATGGGACCGGGAGATCTGACCGACGACGAGCTTCTGCCAAATATGGGCGACGCGATGCTCGGCGCTGTCACGGCGCACTTCTATTCGGCAGCGCATCCATCGCGGATAAACGCGGGCTTCGTCGATGCATACCGCAAACAGACCAACGCTCGCGCGAACTTCATGGCGGTGAGCGGCTATGACGGCATGCACCTCATTTATCAGGCGCTCGCGAAAACAAACGGCGCGACCGAGGGCGCGGCATTGATCGCGGCAATGAAGGGTTTTGCTTGGGAAAGCCCGCGCGGACCGATGTCTATCGATCCACAGACCGGCGACGTCATCCACGACATCTACATTCGCAAGGTCGATAGGATGGAGGGCGAGCTGCACAACGTCGAGTTCGCACGCTTCGGTGCGGTCAAGGACATCCGGACTACTGCGAAATAGGGAAAGCGCGCTGCCCAATGGTGATGCGGGCGCCTCTTTGCCTGCCCGCAGCAAAGAACATCAGGTCTTCGCCTATGCAGGTCATCGTGGTCGGAGGTGGGATTGGGGGGCTCAGCTTGGCCTTACATCTGCACCAGGCTGGCATCGCCGTGCGGGTTTATGAGGCGGTGCGCGAGCTGGCGCCCCTCGGAGTAGGCATCAACCTGCAGCCTAACGCCGTTCGCGAGCTGACCGACCTGGGCCTCGGTCCCGAGCTTGCCGAGATTGGGCTGCCCACACAGGAGCTGTGCTACTTCAATAAATTCGGACAGCTGATCCAGAGCCAGAAGCGCGGAATTGCGGCTGGATACAAATGGCCGCAATACTCGATCCATCGCGGGAAGCTCCAAATGTTACTGCTGCGCGCGGCGTGCGAGCGCCTGGGCAATGACGTGGTACGCGCTGGATTGAAGCTCGTAGCTTTTCAGCAGGATCAGCACCGAGTCACCGCGACGTTCCACGACAGCCGCTCGGGCGAGAATGTGCAGGATAGCGCCGACGTCTTAGTCGGTGCTGACGGCATCCATTCGACCGTGCGAGAGCGGCTTTACCCGACCGAAGGACAGCCCCGGTTCGCGCAGCAGCTG
>DATCJI010000181.1:0-4434 GCA_036562835.1 Xanthobacteraceae bacterium
TCCGCTTTCGGGGGTAAAGCGGACGTAAATGCGTGCTTGTGACAACAGCTCGGCGCTACCGCTTCTCCGGCATGAAAATCATTCGCACGAAGTCGCGGAGCAGTAGGATTTGCCGCGGTAGGATCGTGGTGTCTTGCAGCACGCGGCCGAGGATCAATCCGCCCTCGACGATAGTCGCGGCCGAGTCGGCCAGAGCGTCGAGATCGACGTCCTGCCGTGGCGGATAGTGTTCGGCAATGAGGTACAGGCGATCGTGAAAGCGCGTACGCCAGGCCAGCATGCCTTCGGCGTTAAGTTTGCGCATGTGGTCATTGAACAGCTGGTCCTGATAGGCGAACGAAGCGGCTAGGCAACCGGGATGCGCCTGCGGCAGATTAGCCAGCATTTCGGCGAAGAGCTTGAGCCCGACCAAGAAACCGTGCAGCGGATCTTCGTTGAGGGCGTCGCCGCGCCGAAAGATATTTTCGAGCACCTCGCGATCCTGCTCAAGATAGCGCAGCAGCAGGCCCTTCGCGAGCTCGCTCTTGTCTTTGAAGTGATAGAAAAAACCGCTCTTGGAAATGCCGGCTGCTGCGATCAGCTCGTCGATCGAGGTGGCGGCAAAGCCCTTGGCGAGCACGGCACTTTCCGCGAGCGCAAGCAGGCGCTCCCGTGTCTCGCTCTTTCGGGGGACATCATCGAGCATGACGGACTGTACCATGGGTGCAGTTGCGCACCCCGCACCGCGCCGAAACGCCGCGCCGTTCGACTATCCCGCTATAAATTCAAGCGAAAAAAAGACTGTGTGCTTGACCACGAGTCGGCTTACCGGGCCCCCGTGCGCACGGTAGCTGTCGGCAAACGCCAGACGCCACAAAGGAACGTGTCATGCCGAAATATCGCCACCGACTGCCGCAATTGTCCGGCGGCCTGTTTCTTACCGACGGCGGACTTGAGACCACGCTGATCTTCCACGATGGGATCGAGCTGCCGTATTTCGCGAGCTTCGACTTGCTCAAGAGTGCGGAGGGCACGGCTGTCATTCGCGACTATTACGTTCGTTACATCGCGATTGCCAGGCGTAACCGCACTGGGTTTGTGCTGGAAGGCGCGACATGGCGCGCAAATCCCGACTGGGGCGAGAAGCTCGGCTATTCGCGCGAGCAGCTCGCCGAGGCGAACCGGGCAGCGGTCAGGCTGATGGCCGAGTTGCGGACCGAGTACGAGAGCGCGCAGACGCCAATCGTGATTTCCGCCAATATCGGACCGCGCGGGGACGGCTACAGGATCGACAAGGCAATGACGGCTGCCGAAGCCGACGACTATCACGGCTGGCAGGTAAGCGTGTTCCACGAAACCGAGGCTGATCTCGTCAGCGCATTTACTATCAACTATGCCGAGGAAGGCATTGGCATTGCGCGCGCATGTCGGCGCGCCGGAGTGCCATGCGTGATTTCGTTTACGGTCGAGACCGACGGCAAGCTGCCGAGCGGGCAGACGATCCGCGACGCGATCGAGCAGACCGACCGCGAGACTGGCAACGCGCCGGCCTATTACATGCTCAATTGCGCGCATCCCACGCATTTTGCCGATACGCTGCGCCAGGGCGAAACCTGGGTCGCGCGTCTGCGCGGCCTGCGAGCAAATGCATCAACGCGCAGCCATGCCGAGCTCGACGCCGCTCCCGATCTCGACATCGGCGACCCAGCCGACCTCGGCCGGCGCTATCGCATGCTGTGCAGGAAGTTCCGACACTTCACGGTGCTCGGCGGTTGCTGCGGCACCGACCACCGGCACCTCGAGCAGATTTCTCTTGCCTGTGTGCCGGCTGAAGCGACCTAAATTGGGGACGCGATGTCCGCTTCTGGCCCTTAGCGGACGTCCCTAGTTGCAGCGCACATGTCCGCTTTCGGAGTAGAAGCGGACATGACTTTTTGCGGCTCGAATGCATGCTTTTGACCCAAAGCGGAATGGCTCTGTGCGCTACCCTTTCAATAAGGTCGTCTGCCAGCTCTGCTGGCTGATCTGGTCCGCCGATTGATGCAGTCATTGCAACGCCCGGCAGCGATGCTGCAAGGCTAAACCATCTCGCGGAGGCGCCCGATTTCGTCGCGCCAGCCTGCGATGAGCGGATCGTGGTCCGGATTTTCACCTGCGTCGCGCACGTGGCGCTTGCGGAACGCGAGCTCGTGCTGCGCATTCACCAGCGCCGCCGACACGCGGGGCCGCAGCCGGTCGATGCGTCGGGTGCGGAACATGCGATCGCCGACAATGTCGCGGTACTCGTCCGCGCTTACCGTGCGGCCAACTTCATCAGCCAACTCGTCCCGGATCACGCGGCGCTCCCATACCCCGCTGCGCCACAGCGCAATCGCCAGTATCAAAAGGAACGGCAGGAAGATCACGAGCTGAAGCAAACTGCTGCTGACGAAGGTTTCGACAAAGCCCATGTTGGGAAACGGTTCATTCTGTGCCGGCGGCTCGCCGGCGGCGGCGGTCTCCAACGCTGCGACAAGCGGCAAGACGTTGAAGAGCGTGTGCGCCATGATCGCGAGCATCAATCCGGCAAGCGGCGCGAGCACGCGCAACCACCTGTATTGAGTCTGGGTCGCGAAGCCAAGGAGCGCGCCAAACATGGCGGTGAACATCGCGTGCCCGCCAAGTCCGAGCAGCGCGTAACGGGCGCCGAGCTGCAGGCCATACGTCGCCACGCCGTACTCGGCATAGTTCTGCGCCACATAGAGCGCCGCCTCGAACCAGTTGAAGCCGGCCCCGACCAGTGCGCCGTAGACGATGCCGTCACGCATGTTGTCGAACTCGGCGCGCAGAAACGCGAACAGCACCAGGACTCCCAGCGCCTTGGCGATCTCCTCGGCGATTGGCGCGGAAATCGGCGCGGACAACAGCATCGCTGCATCCGGCCCCAGCATCTCCCTGATGGCCGGCTCCTGCGCCACGACGGCGTCGACGAACAGGAAGAAGGCAGTATTGACCGGCAAAGCGAGCGTGGTCGCAATGCATCCGCCCCACAGGAAGGCGGCGGCGAAGAGCCACGGCGTCTCACGCTCGCGCCGGTCGAGATACCAGAGTACAGCGAGCGGCACCGCCGACAGCAAGCTCGATAGCACGAGTGCCTGGAGGAACACCGCCATGACGTCGGCGCGCATGCCCCCGATCAGGCCGAGATGGACGATCGTCGCGAAGGCCAGCACGACAATCGCCGCTGCGCTGGTCACGAGGCACACCCCGCGCCGACGCAGCGGCGAGCCCATCAACAAGCGGTCGCTGCGCGCATATGAGGCCAAGGCCGCAATTCCTCCGCGGGAATTGGTGTCCATCGCCGATTCTCGAGGGACCGCTGCGACGATACACGTATCATCGAATGCGGAGGAAGGATCAATGTCGGCTCTCGGCCCTTAGGGAATGTCCGTAGTTGCAGCGCCAATGTCCGCTTTCGGGGCAAAGCGGACATGACTTTTTGCGGTGCCAATGTCTGCTTCTGACCCAAAGCGGACATTGCCAACCCCTGACCGGCTGTCCAGAATTGACAGACATGCCGGAGGACCATGCCATGAACGTGAATGGCGCAGGTATGCGGATTGGGGTGGCGGCTCTTGCTCTCGGTCTAAGCTTTTTCACTATATCGACCTCGCTCGAAGCGCAAAAAGCTACAGGGATTGGGCGCGTCGGCTGGCTAGAGGTTTGTAGCCCCGGTCCTAAACGCCCCCATTTCGATACTTTCCGGACTCGGCTCGCGGAACTGGGCTATGCCGAGGGGAAGAATCTCATAATTGAACAGCGATTTGCCGATTGTCACTACGATCGGATGCCTGGGTTAGCCACGGAACTCGTGCAGACTCCGGTCGATGTCCTGTTCACCATGGGCACGAGGGCGGCCCGCATCGTTGCTGCGACCGTCAAGACCACACCCCTTGTCGTCTACTCATGCGATCCCTTCGAGCATGTCACGCGTCTCGCCCGGCCAGGCGGAAACCTGACCGGTGTGACATGCATGACGACGGAGCTCAGCCCGAAGCGTCTCGAACTCCTTAAAGAGGCGGTCCCCAACATCTCAAGGGTTATGTTTCTTCACGATCCGGAAGCTGCCCCCAATGCGCTAAAAATGACCAAGGAGATCGCCCCGCGTCTGGGTGTTACTTTGCAGGAAGCCAAGGTGGGAGCCGCCGAAGAGCTGCTTCCGGAGCTCACAGCGGTCGCAGAGGAACACCCCGACGCATTGTTTGTCTATCCTGACGTGGTTCTCAGCTCTTATCCCCGGCCTCAGCAGCTCGCCGACTTTGCCATCAAGGCTCGCCTGCCCACGATAAACGCGTTTCGTTTTTTCACAGACGCCGGCGGCCTAATGTCCTATGGCGCGACCACATCCGAGATTTACACGAACGCGGCTGAGCAGGTTGCAAAAATCCTGGGCGGCGCTCGGCCGAGTGACCTGCC
>DATCJI010000339.1:0-3267 GCA_036562835.1 Xanthobacteraceae bacterium
GAATCCGCCGTATCGTCCTCAATGGGGATGCCGTCGCGCGCGAATGCAATGGCGGGCGCAAGGAGATCGGCCAGACTGAAACGCCCAGAGCCGTATTTCGCATGCGCAAGCGAGAGCCCCGCGACGGTGCCGGGCACGCCAATGCCCAGCGCTGAGTCCCGCGATTTTGCCGCATCGGCCTCTCCGCGATCGTCCAGAAAGCTCGCGCGGGTAATCGCTGCGGGCGCAGTCTCGCGGAAGTCGATGGTCGTCTCGGTAGCGGTCGCTCCGAGGTGAATAACCATGTAGCCGCCGCCCCCGATATTGCCGGCGCGCGGATAGGTCACCGCGAGCGCAAAGCCGGTTGCGATCGCCGCATCCACCGCGTTGCCGCCGCGGCGCAGAATTTCCGCGCCAATGCGGGCCGCGCGCGCCTCCTGCGCGACGACCATGCCGTTGCGCGCCATGACAGCGGGAGAGCTCTGGAAGACCGGCTGGTCGAGATGCAGGGCAGATTGCGCCGACAGCGGCGAAATGAGGCACAGCGCAACGAGCGTGGACATGGCAAATGTCCACCCGCATTGCGTTCGAGCGCAAACTGATGTTAGCGAAACTGATGTCCGCGGCGATGTTGGCCAGTTGCGGCGTGCGCGTCCACAGAAATGGAGACCCATAATGAGCTTTGCATTCGGCATGTTTCGGCTGCTTCGTGCTCCGATAGTCGCTTCGCTGCTCGGGCTCATGGTGGCGGGTTGCGGGATCAATACCATTCCGACCTATCAGGAGAATGCGAAGGCAAAATGGTCGGACGTGCTCAACCAGTACCAGCGCCGCGCCGATCTCATTCCCAATCTGGTGGAGACTGTCAAAGGATATGCGGCGCACGAGCGCGAGGTATTGGAGGGTGTGACGAAGGCCCGCGCGCAGGCGACCCAGGTACAGCTGCAAGTCCCGCCGGATGTGCTGACCAATCCGGAGGCGTTCAAGCGCTTTCAGGAGGCGCAGGCACAGCTGTCGAGCGCGCTCGCGCGCTTGCTTGCCGTATCGGAACGCTATCCCGATCTCAAGGCCAATCAGAATTTTCTTGCCCTGCAATCGCAGCTCGAGGGCACAGAGAACCGCATCGCGGTGGCGCGGCGCGATTACATCGAGGCGGTACGCCAGTATAACACCGAGCTGCGCACCTTCCCGGGCCTCATCTGGGCGTCCACGGTCTACCGCAGCTACAAGCCCATGGAGACCTTTACCGTGGGAGAGGACGTAATGCGTCCCCCGCCGGTGAAGTTTTAGAAGGTTGAGGTTGCGGCAGACTCGACGCGTTCCCCTCCCCCTTGTGGGGAGGGGTTAGGGGTGGGGATTGAATTTGCAAGCAAGAATAAAAGAACCCCCACCCCCTGCCCCTCTCCACACTCGCAGCGCAAGCGCGCTGCTCGCGGGGGAGGGGACGCAGGTGCGGGTAGACCGCATGAGCGCAGCGACATGCGGGAGAAGGTCAGTCCCGGATATCGCTTCGTTCATCCAGGCTACTGTTCTTCTCTTTCTTTTCGCACTCCCCGCGGTGGCGCTCACGTTTCCGGCGCTCACCGGGCGCGTGGTGGACGATGCGGGCATCCTCGACGCCGGCACGCGCGCGGCGCTGACACAGAAGCTCGCTGACCTCGAGGCGAAGACGAGCGACCAGCTCGTCGTGGTCACGCTGAAATCGCTGCAGGGCACTTCCATCGAAGACTACGGCGTGCAGCTCGGACGGCAATGGCAGATCGGCCAAAAAGGCAAAAATAACGGCGCCCTCCTGATCGTCGCGCCGAACGAACGCAAAGTACGCATCGAGGTCGGCTACGGCGTCGAAGGCGCGCTGACGGACGCAGTCACGCGCCTGATCATCGAGAACGCGATCGTGCCGCGCTTTCGCGCCGGCGATTTCGCGGGCGGGATCGTCCGCGGAGTCGACGACATCATCAGCGTGCTCAGCGGGGATGCGGAGGAATGGCACAGACAGGCGGCGCAGCGGCCGGATGCGCCGGGCTGGGGCCCGCTGATCAATCTTCTGCTCTTCCTCGCTGTCCTGTTTTTCATTTTCTGGGTCATGTCCGGGCCGCGGACCGCCGCGGCCGGCCGGCGCCGCGGCTCATCCCTTGGGCCTATTGTCTGGCTGCCGGGTTCGGGCTCCGGCTCGGGGTCTTCCTGGGATTCGGGAGGGGGATTCTCCGGTGGCGGCGGGTTTTCGGGCGGCGGCGGCTCCTTCGGCGGCGGCGGCGCATCGGGGAGTTGGTGAACCGATGATCTCCCCCGAGGACAAGGATCGCATCGCCCAGGCAATCCGGGCTGCCGAAGCAAAGACAGCGGGCGAGATCTTCTGTGTGCTTGCGCAGCATTCGAGCGAATACACGCTGGTGCCTCTCGCATGGGCTTGCGCTGTTGCGCTCGTGATCCCGGCACCGCTCATTTATCTGACGCTGTGGCCCGCGTGGCTGATCTACGCCATCCAGGTGATCGGGTTCATGATCGCGGCGCTCGCGCTCTCCTTGCCGAAAATCCGGTTTGCGCTCGTGCCGCGCAGCACCGCGCACGATCGCGCCCATGCGGAGGCCATGCGCCAGTTCTTTGCGCAGGGGCTCTATCAAACCGAGCAGCGCACGGGAGTTCTCATCTTCGCCTCCCTGGCCGAGCGCTATGCGGAGATCGTCGCGGATACCGGCATCAATGCCAAGGTTACTTCGGATGTGTGGGACCGGGCCATCGCGGCGCTCATTGCGGAGATGAAGCACGGCCGCATCGCCGACGGCTTCATTGCCGCCATCGACCAATGCGGCGCGGTGCTCGCGGAGCATTTTCCGCCCGGCACGCTTGCGCGCGACGAATTGCCCAACCAGCTCGTCGAGATTTGACGCGCTTTTCCTCCCCTGCGAAGCGGGGGAGGAGAAACGCGGCGACAGCCAGTTAAAGTGCCGATCTCGGATATTCCGAGATCGGTGGAGGGGGCGTGGCGCAGATTTAGCAATTTTGCTGAAATGCCCCTTCCACCACCCTAACGCTCGCTGCGCTCGCTCAGGGTGGTCCCCCGCTTCGCGGGGGAGGATGAACCGCGACGGAGTCGATATGCCGGGGGGACCTGCCGAGCCGAATGACGAGCAACGTGCCGAGGCCGCGCTGATTGCCGCGGCGGCGAAGCTCGCGAGCGCTAGCGGCACGCCGGTCGAGTTCGTGACTGGGCTCTTTGCCCATGCGCCCCCGGAGGACCTGCTGCACTACGACCCCGCGCAGCTCGCGGCGCTGGCCGAGGATGCC
>DATCJI010000374.1:0-4251 GCA_036562835.1 Xanthobacteraceae bacterium
CGCGTCATTCGCAGTGCAAAACGAGAAAACATGGCTTTAGTCAATGCCCACAACTGTTCATGCTCTGCAGTATCTCGGGCGCGTAGAGCCTGGGCACAACAAGCCGGTCTTTAGAAAGGCGACCTTGATGCTTGAGATCTGTCTCTTGGCTTCTTGCTGCGATGCTATGGCGTTTTGCGAGAATGAGGCAATAGCCTCTAAGCTTTAACTGTCAGACCCGGGTGTCACCCGCGAAGGCGGGCGATCCGGTAAGCACTGACGAACACAGTCACGCGCAAGTCGCGCGACATGGATTACCGGGTGCCCCGCCTTCGCGGAGCATGACAGTGGAGCAAGGTCACATCGTGCTGGGCAAAGTGACGCGGGAGGGGTCGATTGCCTTGAGCAGATCCGGGTAAAGATATTTGTCGTAGGAAAACTCGCCCGTAATGCGCCCGCGCTGTTTGAGCTGCTCGACCTGCACTTTGATGAAATCATAGCTCTCGCGGTCGAGCTTTGCCCAGAACGAGAGCTTGGGCATGATGAGGTCCATGAGGTTGGGCGAGAGATTGACGGTATCGCCGACGATCTTCTTCGCTTCCTGCGGCTTCTGCTTGATAAAGTCGGTCGTTTCCACCATGGCGCGCATGAATCTCACCGCAGTGTCCTTGTTCTGCTCGATCCATTTGCGATGCATGTAAACAAAGGCGGCATCCCGCATGACATCATGGTTGTCCATCAGGAGCTGGGTGTTGGGCAGCGCGGTCAGGGTGCGTGAGATCCAGGGCTCCCAGTTCGAGTACGCGACGATATCGCCCCGCTCGATCGCGGCGAGCATTTCCGGTGGCTCGACATAAACCAATTCGGCGAACGGTCCGGGCAGATTGAACTTCTTGAGTGCCTCGAACCACAAGGCCTCGCTTGCCGTGCCACGCGTGATTCCGACCTTGCGCCCCTTCAGATCGGCAATGCTCTTGAACTCCTTGAGCGCAACAATCCCGTAAAAATGCTCATACGTGGTGAGGTGCGCGACGGTGACCAGATCGGAATCGACCAGGTGGTTATTGATTCCACCGAAAGTCGCCGCCATTGCAGCATTCGCCTGACCGGAGACCACGAGCGGAATCATGCCTCCCCCGGAGGGGCCTGTCTTGAGCTGCGCATCGACGCCATTCTTCTTCAGGATATCTGCTTTGGTGCCGACATAGAAATGCGTAAAGCTGGGATCGACTCCCGTCGCAAGAATCATTGTGGGCAGGTCAGCGGCGTGTGCCGCGGCGATTGCAAGCGTGGCTGCGAGAGCCACCGGCAGAGACGTGAGCACGTTCGGCATGGTCGAATTCCTGCAGTGACATTGCGCGCAAGAAGTAAAGACTATGTCAGCGGGCTCGGCCCTCGTCCAGCAGCTAGTGTCCCGATTCCGAATTTCGTTTCATCGTGCAGCACACGCGGTTGCGAACTTCGGAATCGAAGGACACCAGCAAATTATTGAATCTAGTATGGCTTTGGTTCAGAAGTCCGCATGCACTCGCCGCAAGAATGATGCGGACTTCTGCACCGCCACACTACCCTGCAGACGAGTACTTTCCGGCGAATACGTCGCTGAGCCAGCGGAAGCAGCGATCGATTATAAAACCGAGCACGGCGAGCACGACTAGGGCAACAAAAATGTCCTCGATCATCATATAGAGGCGCGCGTTCCAGAGCATTGCGCCAATGCCATGATCGGCCGCCACCAGCTCCGCTGCCACGATCGTAGTGAAGGCATTGGCCATCGCCACCCGCATTCCGGTGATCGCAAACGGCACCGTCGCGGGCAAGGTAACGAAGAAAAAAATCTGGACGCGGCTTGCCCCCAGCGATCGCGCCGCCCTGATTTTGTTCGGAGCAATTGCGACCACCCCTGCGGCAGTCGTGATCAGCACGATGAACACGGTCGCATACGTGATGATGAATATTTTCGAGCTCTCGCCGATGCCGAACCAGATCACCGCAACCGTGATGAGCGCCACTGCCGGAATAAAGCGCAGCGTCTCGACATACGGCTCGAGCAGCCGCCGGACCGGATTGAAGCTTCCCACCAGCAGGCCGAGGGCGACGCCGAGCAGAGAGCCGAGCGTGAATCCCGCGAGAATGCGCAAAAGGCTCGCGTCGACTTCGACGAAAAGCTTGCCGTTTTCGATCAGCTCGATACCGCGCCGAAACACCGGAAACGGAGGGGGAAACAGGATTGAGCGGAATACGTAAACCGAAATCACGTGCCAGAGAACGAACAGGCTGGCAAAGCCCACAAGATGCAGCCCGAAGCGGTGCCACGCGCCCCGCAGCCATCTCCAGGGCTCTGCGCGCGCGGCTGGGCTCGACGGAATAGCGATGTGCTGGGTCATGGGGTTTGTTCGCCAGGCGCTGTGTTCGACATTGCGCTGAGCACTTCCTCGCGGATCATTTCGTACACCTGCGCATAGATGCGCATGAAATCCGCATTGGTGCGGCTGCGATGGTTGTCGAGCTTCACGTCCACGGTGGCCTTGATGTTTGCCGCCGGGCCGGCGCGCATGACACCTACGCGCGTACCAAGGATGATCGCCTCGTCGATATCGTGGGTGACGAAGAGCACGGAGGTTTTGGTGCGCTGCCAGATACGGGCGAGCTGCTCCTGCATCAGCAAGCGCGTTTGCGCGTCGAGCGCTGCGAACGGCTCGTCCATCAGCAGCACCTTCGGCTCGTTGGCGAGCACCCGTGCAATCTGGATGCGCTGCTTCATGCCGCCGGAAAGCTCGTTGGGATGCTTGTGCTCCTGCCCCTTGAGACCCACGAGGTCGATGTAATAGGCGGCGCGCTCGCGGCGCTCACGCCTTGGCATTCCGCGCATACGCAGCCCGAATTCGATGTTCTGCAGGGCGGTGAGCCAGTTGAAAAGTGAATCGTCACCCTGAAACACCACGGCGCGATCGGCACCGGGCTGCGCGATGGCGGCCCCGTTCATGGTGACAGTGCCGCGCGTAGGCCGCTCGAAACCCGCCAGGATATTGAGCACGGTCGTCTTGCCGCAGCCGCTGGGACCGAGGAGGCAAAAGAACTCCGATGCGCCGATCTCCAGATCCACGTTCTGCAGGGCGACCTGCTCAAGTCCCTGGCGGGACTTGAAACGCTTTTCAAGGCCCGCAATTGAGATCATGGCCGACAACGATGCTGTCCGCAGTTTGCTCGCGCCCGTAACCCCCAAACAGTACAGTCAGCCCACCGTGGAGCAAAGCGTGAAGGGCTGGACGCGATGCCGCGCCGGTTTACGCCGCGCTGCCTTCCAGATAGCTGTTATTCCCGGCGCGCAGGTATTGTGCATGCGGGATGCGTTCTAGCGTCGCAAAACCGACGCGCAGGGAAGGGAGGCGCGAGCGATGGATCTCGGCCTGAAGGACAAGGTTGCGCTGGTTACAGCGGCAAGCGGCGGGCTGGGGTTTGCAACCGCACAGGAGCTGGCGCGTGAGGGAGCACGCGTGATCATCGCCGCGCGCTCCAAGGAGAAGCTCACGCACGCGGCGATGACGATAGAATCGGCAACGGGAGCAAGAGTGGAGCTACGCGCTGCCGATTGCAGTTCGGCAGCCCAACTTGAAGCGTTGGTGGCCGACACCGAAGCCCGGGCGGGGCGCCTCGACATTCTGATCAACAATTCCGCCGGACCGCCCAGCGCTCCGTTCCTGGAGCTTTCGGATGACGACTGGCATGGAGTGTTCGATGCCAAGTTTCTGCCGCAGGTACGCTGCGCGCGTGCGGCGCTTCCCGGGATGACCAGGCGCAAATGGGGTCGTATCATCACATTCGTCGGCACCCATGGGAGGACGCCCAAGGCCTATGCCATCACTGCCGGTGTGGTGAACGCCGCACTGCTCAATTTGACCAAGGCGCTCGCGCAACTCGGAGCGCCGTACAATGTGCTGGTCAACGCGATCAACCCCGGTCCGATTGAGACCGACCGGATGAAATATCTTACGACCCAGCAGGCGCAACGAATGGGCATCAGCGAAGCCCGCTCGAAGGAGCTGCTCACGCAGGAGATCCTGCTCAACCGATTTGGCGAGCCGGACGATATCGCGGCTGCGGCGGCATTTCTTGCCTCCGAGCGGGCCAAATTCATCACCGGCGCTTTATTCGATGTGGACGGGGGGCTGACCCGCGCGCTGTAATCCGCGTATTTTGCCCAGCTTGCCCGGAGCGGTGCATGCAACAAAAGAGCAATCTCTCGGATGAGGAGCTGAACGAGTATCTCGT
>DATCJI010000418.1:0-2997 GCA_036562835.1 Xanthobacteraceae bacterium
TGTTCGGCACCATCCTGGTCTATATGGCGGCGCGTCCTGTCGTCGGAGAGGGTCTAGACGCGATGGTGTGGACGGTGCTGATCACGCGCGCGTCGGCGTTTGACCCGGCGCTGCTCAACGTCGCCTTCGTGTTTCTGCTGCTCGGCTACGGCACGAAGGTCGGGCTTGCCCCGCTGCATGCCTGGCTGCCCGATGCCCACGCCGAAGGGCCCACCCCGATCTCCGCGGTCCTTTCAGGACTCCTGCTCAATGTCGCGCTCTACGCCTTGCTGCGCTTCAAGATGCTGCTGGCCCTCAATCCGGCCGCGCTCGCACCAGGCCCGCTGATGGTGACCATGGGACTCATCTCGCTCGTTTTCGCGGCGTTCATGCTGTACCGCCGGCGCGACATCAAGCGCATGTTCGCCTATTCCTCGATCGAGCATATGGGCATCATTACCTTTGCCTTCGGCATGGGCGGGCCGCTCGCGAATTTCGCCGGGCTCCTCCACATGACAATGCATTCGCTGACGAAATCGGCGATCTTCTTCGCGGTTGGTCACATTGCCCAGGTGAAGGGCACTCAGCGCATTGCGGATATGGGCGGACTTACCGAGACCAACCCGGTGCTCGGCTGGGGGCTCGTGCTCGGCGTTGTCGCCATTGCCGGATTGCCTCCGCTCGGCATCTTCATGAGCGAGTTCCTCGTCGTGACGTCGACATTTGCGCGGGCGCCGTCGGTCGCGATCGTCCTCGTATGCGGCATCCTGATCGGAGTTGCCGCGCTCTTCCTGCGACTGAATACGATCGCATTCGGCGAGCCCCGCGGTGCCACCGCAAAGGCCAAGGCCTCCTATCTGCCGATGTTCGCGCACCTTGCGCTCGTATTTGTTGCCGGCGTCTATATGCCGCCGGCACTGGTCGTTTGGTTTCAGAACGTGGCTAAGCTCCTAGGGTGAACCAATGCCCGGGCTGATCGACACGATCGAGGGCAACAAAATCGCGGGACATCGTCCTTGGCCACGGGTCGTCGTGGACGAGGATGGCTGGCGCTTTGCCGCAAGTCAGCTGTCGGCCGGATATTGGACGCTGCTGGGCCTCTGGGGTGACACCGGCGCGGTGCACATGGCGGTACTCGACGCAAGCATGCGCGAGATCGCGGTTGTCACCCTGCCATGCCCGGACGCTCGTTTTCCGTCCGTCGGCGCGCTCCATCCCCCAGCCATTCGTCTGGAGCGTGCGCTACGCGATCTCTACGGCCTGGAACCGGTAGGCTTGCCTGACACGCGGCCATGGCTCGACCTCGGTTTCTGGAATGTGCAACACCCGCTCGGGCAGCGCCGCGACGCGCCGCCGCGGCCCACGCCGTACGCCTTCCTGCCTGCCGCGGGCGAGGGTCTTCACCAGATTCCCGTCGGCCCGGTTCATGCGGGCATCATCGAACCCGGCCATTTCCGTTTTACCGCGAACGGCGAGACCGTGGTTCGGTTGGAGCAGCGCCTTGGCTATGTGCACAAGGGCATCGAGGCGCTGATGGCGGGCGCCACCCTCGACAAGGCCGCGCGGTTGGCCGGCCGAACCTCGGGCGACAGTACGGTCGCACACGCCCTTGCCTTTGCGCATGCGGTCGAGGCGGCGGTGGAAATCGAGGTTCCGCCGCGTGCGGTCTATGTGCGGGCGCTGATGGCGGAGCTCGAACGCCTCGCCAACCATTTCGGCGATATCGGGGCGATCTGCAACGATGCCTCGTTCGCGCTCATGCATGCCCAGTGCGGCATTCTGCGCGAGAAGACCCTGCGCACCGCCGAGGCGTGCTTCGGGCATCGGCTGATGATGGATGTCGTGGTGCCGGGAGGGGTTGCGCGTGACCTTGCTCCGGCCTGCGCGGCGGAGGTGGCCGCGTTGGTAAAGGAGGTCCGCCGATTGTTCCCGCAGCTCATCGAACTCTACGACAACACCGCCTCCCTGCAGGACCGCACGGCCACCACTGGAGTTCTGCGCGGCGACTTGGCACGGCAGTTCGGCGCCGGGGGTTATATCGGCCGTGCCAGCGGCCGTGCTTTCGATGCGCGCAAGACGCCCGGCTATCCGCCCTATGATCGGCTCGCGTTCGAGGTTCCTGTGCTCGAGGCCGGTGACGTTAACGCCCGCGTCTGGGTGCGCATCCGCGAGGTCGAGCAGAGCCTCGGGTTGATCGATCAGATCTTGCGGGACCTGCCCGCAGGTGCGATCCGCACTTCGGTCGATCCGGCCGGCGAGGTGCATGAAGGTTTAGGAATGGCGGAAGCTTTTCGCGGCGACGTGCTCGCGTGGATACGACTGGAAGACGGCCGGCTCGTGCGTTGTCACCTGCGCGACCCGTCCTGGTTTCAATGGCCGCTGCTGGAAGCCGCGATCGAGGGCAACATCGTCGCGGACTTCCCACTGTGCAACAAATCGTTCAACTGCTCTTATTCCGGTCACGATCTTTAGGACAGCCATGCGCAGAATTTTCTTCGAGAGTCTCATGCGCCGCCCCCTGACCGAAGCGGCGCCGGTCCCGGACGAAGAGATGTTGGCTGAGCTGGGCGCCAGCGTTGAGCGTGCTGCGCGCCGGCGTTTGGGCCGCAGCCTTTCGATTCGGGAGGTTGATGCCGGTTCGTGCAACGGGTGCGAACTCGAGATCCACGCGCTCAACAACGCCTTTTATGATCTCGAACGTTTCGGGCTGCATTTTGTGGCATCGCCGCGGCATGCCGACGTGCTGCTCGTGACCGGGCCGGTCACCAGGAACATGCGCGAGGCGCTTGAGCGCACGTATAACGCTACGCCGGATCCCAAATGGGTCGTTGCAGTCGGGGACTGCGCATTGGACGGTGGTATTTTTTCCGGCAGCTACGCGGTTGTCGGTGGGGTCTCTGCCGTCGTACCCGTCGACTTGCATATTCGCGGCTGCCCACCCCACCCGACACAATTACTCAAGGGGCTGCTGACATTACTCGAAGCCTGAAGGCTGCGGGCAGTTTTGATACGGCCCGC
>DATCJI010000191.1:0-7238 GCA_036562835.1 Xanthobacteraceae bacterium
CTTCCGATCGGCTAAGCTCCTTGTACCAATGAATGACCATGCCAGTCTGGGACAGGAGGTAAAAGTAAGGAATGCACCCACAGCGAATAGCGGTATCAAACGATCAGTTATCCCATGGAGTGCGATGAGCAGCAGCCCAGCCGCGATCGCCAGGTAGATAATGCCGATCGAAAAAACGAGCCGTCGTCCCCCTACAGCAAACGAGCGCGAAAGAAATCCGTCTTCAGCGACGATGCGGCACATGCGGGGAAAATCAGTAAAGCTTGTATTGGCGGACAGGGCGAGAACAGCCAGCGCGCTGGCGAGCGCCAGATAATAAAACCAGTTACGGCCAACAACCGCAGAGGCGAGCTGAGACAGGACACTTTGATTAACCCTCCCGCGTTTGATCCATGGCCGCAATACCGTAGGCGTGAACCAGATAGCTGATGCCGGCGAGCAGGAGTCCCAAAATCAGGACAATTGCTCCCAGCGTGCGATGCCCGTTTTGACTTTCGGTTCGCGGAAGGCGCTGACCCCATTGCTGACCGCCTCCACGCCCGTCATGGCGGTGCAGCCGCTGGAGAATGCGCGCAGCAAGATCCAGAATCCAACCGCCTCGGACGCCACAGTAGGAGAAGGAGGAGTCACAACAGGCGCCGGGTGACCTGCAGATGAAAGCGCGTCAAAGCAACCCAGAGCGAGCAGCAGCAGAAAGCATCCCACAAACGTGTAAGTAGGCAATGCAAACAGCCGCCCGGCATCGAGCGTGCCCCGTAGTCATCAGCGTCATAAAAGCGAGAATGGCCAAGCACAGCTGCAACGTGTAGGCGTGCAGACTTGGTATTGCGGAAACGAGGGCGGCCACACCTGCAGATATTCCAACTGCGACATTGAGTACGTAATCCACCATCAAAGCGGCAGCAGCCAGCAAGCTACCATTCACGCGCAGATTTTCTTTTGAAACCGTGTAGGCGCCCCCCATTGCTTGGGTAGGCGCGGATCGTCTGTCGACAGGAGATATAGAGGACAGCAAGAAGCGCCAGGATCGGCGCCATGACGTATCCGATGTAGGACGCGCCTGCCGCGCCCAAAGGGATCAGGATCGAGAGCGCAGCTTCAGGCCCGTATGCGGACGAGCCGAGTTCCTGGCGTTCAAATTCAGAACGCATCGCCGCGATACCGCCTACAAACGGAGACGACCTTCAGTGTCTCCGCTGACCCTGACAGCCGCGGTTAGAGTCGTGAAACAGACCTTATAGTCTGCGTTCAGACCAGAACGACAGATCGAAGCGACATTTGAATGGCCCGCGGATTCCGCTGCGCTCAATCCGGGTGAAGAGGTGAAGAGGACATAGACCTCTTTAGGCCGACTTGCTCTCCACCCACTTAGTCATCGAAATCCACACTAAGCGCTCATTAAGCCACCCCCAATCCCATTTCAGAGCCTGATTAACTGTCGAGCGCCAATTCTCGGTATCGTCCGTAAAGCCGATTTTGTTGCTGCCACAGACCCGCCAATATTCGCTGCAGGCCATATAGAATTTCTCATCTCGGCCGTACGCCTTGCCATGAATGAGCTGCCAAGCCTCAATTATGACCGCAGCGCAGATTTGGCGCTGAGCATCAGGTTTTCGGCCAATCCTTTGATGATTGATCCGCTCTAATTCCGCTTTGAGCGCGGGCAATCCACTCAATACCAACTTCACGGCCTCTGGGCATTTAGCTTTAAAAGCCATGTGCGTGAACGCTGGGAGGGACTGTTCCAAGACTTGGGTAGCCTGTTGCAATTGGTCAAGGATATCGAAGACCCGGGCATCTGAAGTATCCCCGCCAATCCACTGGCTGAAATGCGCGAGCACAATCGGCAGCCATTCGGGCGCTGGATCGGCGATGCAGCGGGCAACTCCGTCAAAATCCCCTTCTGCCGCAATCGTCAACATGGGTTCATAATCCCACAGGCTGACGTCTTTCTCAGCCGTGTTGGAGACCTTCTCGTTCCATTTAAGCATGACGCCATCCGGATTGATGCGGCTCAGGCACGAATCGGTAACAACGCGCGGAGAGGCACGGTTTTGTTCTGAGCCCTTCCACCCGTGCGCTCAAGCTCAGAACTCAACGGCGGTTCTTTTGGGGCGGCAGTTTGCTGTTCTCAGGCCGCATTATTCATCTAGACGGCGATAATTTGATTATTGGAACCGGGTTCCGAGGCCCGTCTGTGCCAGGTGCTTGGCGGAAATGGTACGGCTGATGCGCGGCCGTCTTGCAGGAATGTACGGTGTTGCTAAGCTGGAACCCGGGTTGAGGGCTCCAACATGAATAGACCGATTGCTTTTCTCGATCAGCTCGATCAGCTGTGTCAGCAGATTGCAACTGCAATTCAACACTCGGAACTGCAGATCTATGCCATACTTGCCGCCATTGTACTTGCGACCTTCTTTGCATTCCCGCCGAAAGACGATCCTGATCAGATCTAATCCGGGCCCCGATTGGCCAAGCCGCAGGAACTCTGCGGCGCTCTCCGAGTTGAGCTTTGAAACTACGGAGAACAGACCAATGTTGGGCCTTGTCATATCGCTGCTGGTAATAGCGCTGATTGCAGCCGCGCTCGGATTTGGCGGAATTGCCGGCGCGGCCGCAGGCATTGCGAAAATCGTTTTCGTCGTCTTCATCGTTCTGTTCCTGATCTCGCTTCTTTTTGGCGGGCTTCGCGGCGGTTTCCGCTGGGGGCCGTAGCTCCTGCCGCCCGTTCGCGCGCGCTTCGAGCGTCAGAGGCGCGGGTTCTTGATGCCGTCTCATGTTCCGCGGCAATCGAGCTTGCGCGGGAAGCACCTGGTTGAGTGTTAAAAACACTCCGCAGCCGCGTTGGCTACCCCATGCCTATTGGGGTCCTTCCCGCGCGCTGCCGTTCCTAAAATTCTAACGCGCGTACTCGCACAGCGACTCAGGAAACCCTTGAACGTGCCTCAGCACGATGACGGTTACTGCTGGTGCTGATTGGTGTGTGCGTGCTTGTTGGCATAGTGTCGGCCGATGAGGCAGCCGGCCGCGGCGCCTATGGCGCCGTGGTGGCCCGCGTAGTGGCCCGCTGCACCACCAGCAATCGCTCCCTTGATACACCCTTTGGCCGATGCAGGTGCGGACAGCGATGTAAGCGCAAGGAGGGCAGCAATCAAAATGCCAGAGACTCTCATGGTTTTACCCTTTGGATGAGCGAAGCGTTCTGTCGGGACAAAGGTTTTGTATGTCAGTTGGTTCCCCAATTCGTAAAGAAGGGCGTCCAGGTTCGTAGTTGCACCCGTGCTGGGAGCGCGCCTGTAAATCTATCGTTCACACAAATTGGATGAAGCAGGTGCTGCCGCTGCGGATTGCGCTCGTCGAGAATCTGCACGCGAGCGACGCAAACCTAAGCGTTCGTGGTCGGCTTACTTACCCGCGCGAGAGGCGTGCGCCGCGGCCGCCGTGACGGGCTGACCACGCGACGGGATCGGCAAGAAAGTGCTCGATCGCCCCGCGGTCAGAGGCCGCAAGATCATCGCTGCGCAAAACATCGCTCCAGCCGGCGAGCCAGTGCAGCGCGAGATCGGCCTCCTTGAGGCGCTCAACCGTGCCCGGAAAGGCATCGTTGTAAAATATGGTCAGCGCGTGCTCGACCACCGCGCCGGCAGAGCGCAAGCCGCGTGCGAAATTAAGTTTGCTGGTGCCGTCCGTGGTCAAATCGTCGACGAGCAACACGCGCGCGCCTTCGACTGGTCCGCCTTCGACCTGCGCATGGCGTCCAATACCGAGTGGTCGCTTGCGCACATAGCGCAACGGCAGCTCCATTCTTTCGGCGAGCAGCGTGGCGAAGGGTATGCCGGCCGTCTCCGCGCCCGCGACCATATCGAAGGTGCCGCCCGGAAATTGCGCGCCGATCAGCGCCGCAGCGAGCCCGGTAATGGCGCGCCGGATCTTGGGCGCACCCATGAGAAGCCGGCAGTCCACATAAACCGGGCTTGCCCAACCCGCGGCGAGCATAAACGGCTGCTGCAGGCTGATATGGATCGCGCCCGTCTCAAACAGAATGCGCGCAACACTTGTGCCGATCTCATCCTTGCCCGGCACGGAACCCATTGCTCCGCTCATGGCCGCACCTCGTCGATGGACCACGTCATGTATTCGCCCGCGCGAAAGCCGACCACCTCCTCACCGTCGACCGCGACCGAGGCAATCGCAAGACCCGGCTGGCGTTTGAGCACGATCGTCCCCGGATTTGTTTGCAGGCCGTAGAACCGCGCGCCGTTCCCGGACGCAAACGCCTCGAAGTGGTCGAGCGCGTTCTCCTCATCGAACACCTGCACGTAGGTCTGCAACGCGACCGCACCGACAAAAACCCCGGCACAGCCGCACGCCGCCTCCTTGAGACTTCTTATATGGGGCGCCGTGTCCGTGCCGATGAAGAAGCAGCTTGCGCCCGAGGTTGCCGCCTTGCGCAAGGCCAGGCGATGGCGCTCGCGCTTGGCCACGGGCAGGCAATAAAGATGCGGGCGCAAACCGCCCTGAAAAAGCGACGTGCGATTGATGACGAGATGGTGCGGCGTGATCGTCCCGGCAACGCGCGGCGCATGCGCGCGGACGATGTCGGCGGTCTCGGCCGTGGTGACGTGCTCGATCACGACGTTCAGTCCGGCATGCCGCTTGAGCAACGGGAGCAGCCTTTGCTCCATGAAAACCGCCTCGCGGTCGAAAATATCGACCGCCGGATCGGTGGCCTCGCCGTGCACGAGGAGCGGCATGCCGATCCGCTCCATGCGTTCAAATGTTTGCGCAAGCTGCAAGAGATCGGTTACGCCGTGCTGCGAGTGGGTGGTGGCGCCGGTAGGATAAAGCTTCGCCGCAACCCACACGCGCTCCTCATATCCGCGCTGGATCTCATCCGGTGACGTCGAGTCTGTGAGATAACACGTCATAAGCGGCTCGAAGTCCGATCCGGCAGGCCGCGCGGCAAGAATGCGTTCCCGATAAGCCGCCGCGGCATCGACGCTCGTCACTGGCGGCACCAGGTTCGGCATGATGATGCCGCGCGCAAACTGCGCCGCCGTGAAGGGCAGCACAGCCTTGAGCATCGCGCCGTCGCGCAGATGCACGTGCCAGTCGTCGGGCCGCCTGATGGTAATGGAGGCGGAGGCCGCCTGGGGATTTGCCTGCTCGAACAGCGCATCGATGCTCATGCGGCAGCTTCCTTCAGCGCCTCGCGCATTATCGCAACACCTGCGGTGAAATCGTCCAGCGCCATAGCCTCGTCGGGATTGTGCGAGCCATGCTCGTTGCGCACGAAAATCATCGCGCTCGGGATGCCTTCGTTAGCGAAGATCGCCGCATCGTGGCCGGCGCCGCTCGGAATTTCCTCGTCCGGCAGGCCGAGGCCGCGCGCCACCGCCCTGAGCCTCGTCACCCATTGCGGGTTCATCACAGCGGGCGCCGATTCGATCCTGCGGTCAAGCTTGAACTCGACGCCGCGCTCCTCGCCAACGAGGCGGCATTCGGAAAGGAAGAGGTCATAAAAGGCCTCGAGCGTCTCCTTGTTTTGGCTGCGTACTTCGAAGCTGAAGCGCAGTTTTCCGGGAATGCGCGCAAGCGCGTGCTCGCGCGGATCGGTCGACACGATACCGGTGGTGATCACCACGTCGCGTCCGCGCTCGAGCAGCGTACGCCAATGACGGTCAAGATGCGTGATCAGCTCGGCAGTTGCAAATACCGCATCATGGCGCAACCAGCGCGGGACGGCGCCGGAATGTCCCGGCGCGCCGATGCACTCGACCGTGCGGTGGCGGATATTGCCGCGAATTCCCGTAACGATGCCCACCGGCAAGGCTCGCGCGAGCAGAACCGGCCCCTGCTCGATGTGCAGTTCGAGCCATCCCGCAAACTGTTTCGGATCGACAAGCGCCTTCCCGGCTTTGATCCGGTCGAGGTCGGCCCCGACCGCGCGCATGCAATCGCCGAGCGTACGATCGGATTCCGTTGCTTTCATCGCAAGGTCTGTCGCACTGAGCCTGCCGAACAGCGCGTTCGATCCCGCGCAGGCTTTGCCGAAGCGTGCGCTCTCCTCGCCGCGTAACGCGTAAAGTTTGCATGTGCGGCGCGGCTTAAGTCCTTCCCGCCTGAGTGAAGCGAGCACGATCAACCCGGCGACAACGCCTGCGGCGCCATCGTAGTTGCCCCCTTGCGGAACCGAGTCGACATGCGAACCGCAGGCCAGAAACGGCAGCCGCGGATCAGAGCCTTCGAGCGTGACCACGAGATTCGCACCCGTGTCGCGCTCGGTATGCAGATCGAGGTCGCGCGCCTTCCCCTCGATGATGTCGAGCGCCGCGCTCTCGCCCGGTCCGTAGCTCTGGCGCGTAATGCCTGTGCCGTCGCTCGTCGCAGCGCGCAGGCGTTCGAACAACTCGCCCGCAAGCTCCTGCGTCGCCGCACGCGTCGCTGCCGCATCCACGCTCATGTCGCGGGGTTGAGCCAGGCGAGATCCGGCTCGTCAGCCTCCTCGATGAGCACGCCGCCGGTGAGCTCAGTCGCGCGCGGGATTTCGCGATGCATGCAGAATGCCTCGATGCCGTCGATGATCGTGATCATGGCCGCGGGCTGCAGGAAGGTCACGGTGCCCACCTGCACCGCGCTCGCCCCTGCCAGCATGTATTCCACCGCGTCCTCGGCGGTCGAGATTCCTCCACATGCGATGATCGGGACGCGCACCACCTTGGCGCATTGATAGACGTGCCGCAGAATGATCGGCTTGATCGCTGGTCCGGACAGGCCGCCCATGATGTTGCCCAGCGACGGCTTGAAAGTTTTGAGATCGATCGCCATCGAAAGGATCGTGTTTGCAACGGTGATCGCGTCTGCGCCGCCCGCCTCCGCAGCGCGCGCGACCTCCGGCATGTCGCTGGTATTGGGCGTCAGTTTCACCCAGAGCGGCAGCGAGGTCGCTGCCCGCATTGCGCGCGTAACCTTCTCGGTCGGCTCCGGCCGCATGGCGAAAGCCTTGCCGTCCTCCTCGATGTTTGGACACGAGATGTTCGCCTCGATCGCCGCGACCCCCGGCAATGACATGTCCGCGGCCAGGCTCGCGAAGCCTTCGGCCGTCGGCGCCGAGATGCTGACCACGAGCGGCGGCTCGTAGCCTCCGTAATAGGGCAGCATCTCGTGCACGAAATGCTCGACGCCCTTCGAGGGAATGCCGATGGCATTGATCAGGCTGCCCGGCCGCTCGACCACGC